>CANFJA010000164.1 GCA_947447235.1 Comamonadaceae bacterium | reverse complement strand
TCAGCAAGGCAAAGTCGGCGATCTCTGCGGTGCCGCCCATCACGCCCCGGTAGGCGTTGACGTTTTGGCCCAGCAGCGTGATCTCTTTCACGCCTTGTGCGGCCAGGCCTGCCACTTCCACCAGCACATCGTCAAACGGCCGGCTCACCTCTTCGCCACGGGTGTAGGGCACCACGCAGTAGCTGCAATATTTGCTGCACCCTTCCATGATGCTCACATAGGCGCTGCCACCTTCCACGCGGGCGGGGGGCAAGTGGTCGAATTTTTCAATCTCGGGAAAGCTGATGTCCACCTGGGGCCGCATCTGCGACTCACGTTGGTTCAGCAACTCGGGCAAGCGGTGCAGGGTTTGCGGGCCAAACACCACATCCACAAACGGCGCGCGCGCAATGATGGCGTCGCCCTCTTGGCTGGCCACGCAGCCACCCACGGCAATCTTCACGCCTTTGGCTTTGAGGTGTTGCACCCGACCCAGGTCAGAAAACACCTTCTCTTGTGCTTTCTCGCGCACCGAGCAGGTGTTGAACACAATCAGGTCGGCCAATTCGGGATCGTCGGTTTTCTCGTAACCCTGAGCGTCGCCCAGCACATCGGCCATCTTGTCCGAGTCGTACTCGTTCATCTGGCAACCGAAGGTTTTGATAAAGACTTTGCGGCTCATGACAGAGCCCCCCCGAGGGGGTAAGTGCAGCGGTTCATGGGGTTCATCCAGAGGCTGTTGAAGAAGACCGCCATTGTAAGTGCGGCCTTCTTAAGAAGGCTTTGTGGTGAGCCCCAAGCGGTCATGCCCCCTTGGCAGGCACTGCACATGCACATGCACATGCACTCACTCACTCACTCACTCACTCACTCACTCACTCACTCACTCACTCACGCTGGGCATCGCTTTGGGTGCGTGGGTGCCCGGTGGTGTTGACGCCCCGCGTGCGCGTGCCACCGCGTGCTCGGCGGCCAAATAGCCAAAGGTCAGGCCCGGGCCGATGGTGATGCCAGGGCCCGGATAAGCCCCGCCCATGATCGAATGCATGTCGTTGCCGCAAGCGTACAAACCAGCGATGGGCGTGCCTTGCGCGTCCAGCACGCGGGCATGCACATCGGTGCGCAAACCGGTGGCGGCACCAATGTCACCCGGGTACAAACGCAGGGCATAAAACGGCGCTTGCGTGAGCGCGCCCAAACACGGGTTGGGGCCATCCCAGGCGGCGTCGCCGTTGGCGCGTTGGTAATCGGTGGTGCCACGCGAAAACGCGGTGTCTGTGCCTTGCGCGGCCATGGCATTGAACGCGCGCACCGTGGCTTCCAGCGTACCAGGCTTCATACCCAGTTTGTGCGCCAACTCGCTCAAGCTGTGGGCTTGCGTCAAGTAACCATCGGCCAAGAAAGGTGCCAAGCCGCCCCCGCCTGGTCGCACCATGCCCATGCCGTAGCGCTTCAAGGCCGCCGCGTCGGCCAACAACCAAGCGGGCACGCTGGGCGCGTGTGGGTGGGCTTGCTGCATCGCCATGCCAAACAGGTGGTAGGAGGTGGATTCGTTGACAAACCGCTCGCCTGCTTGGTTCACCGTCACCATGCCAGGCTTGCCGCGGTCCATCACAAAGTGGGGAAACACGGCGGTGCTGCCATCGGCGCGTTGGCGTGTCGACACCGGGGCCCAAAACGCATGGCTCATACCACCCGTGCCAAAGCAGGCACCCGCAGCCAATGCCAAGTCCTGCGCCGAGCCGGTGTGGCCCGGCGCACCGGGGCACCAGCGCACATCGGCACCGGGCAGCATCTCGCCGCGTTTTTGCGGGTGGCGGTTGAAGCCGCCACTGGCCATCACCACACCGCCCGTCACGCGCACGGTGCGTTGCACATCGCCCTGGCGCAGCACCACCGCTTGCACGGCATCGCCTTCTTTGACCAAGCGTTCCACCTGGGTGTTTGTCACGATCGTCACCCCGCGTTGCAGCAGCGAATACAGCAGCCGTGCGATCAAGGCGTTGCCCATCACCAAGCGTGTGCCGCGTCCCCACAGCAGTTTGTCCACCGCGTGGCGAACGATGATGCGGGTGGCGTATTTGAACGATCTCCACGACTGGCCGAGTTTGAGCAAATGGCCAATGTCGTCGCGGTCCACCATCATGCCGCCTAGCACGGTGAATTCAGGAATCGGCGGGCGAATCAGCTTCAACGCTGCGCCCAGTCGGCGGCCGTCAAATGGCATCGGTTCAATCGCACGGCCCCGTAACACCGAGCCTTCCAGCTCCGACAGATAGTCCGGGTGCAGTGTGCGCACTTGGTACTGCACCTCGGTGTGGGCCTCTAAGGCAGCCACGGCTTTCGCGCCATGGTCCACAAAGGCGTTGCGCAAGGCCGCGTCGGCCTTGTCGCCCACTGCGTGGTTCAAAAAGGTTTTGGCGCGCTCGGCCGTGTCGCCCGGCTCCACCGCCAAGCCCTTGGCGGTGCCAGGGACCCAGCTGGTGCCGGCCGACCAAGCGGTGGTGCCGCCCAGGTACTCGGTGCTTTCCACCAACAGCACCTTGGCGCCTTGGAGCGCCGCAAACAGCGCCGATGACATGCCTGCCCCGCCGGCGCCAATGACCAGCACATCCACGCTGGCGTCCTCGCTGAGTGGGTCGAGTCGGGTGTTGGGTGGGGTGCTGGGAGACCAGGTACTCATGGCGTGGGCGTGCTTTCCAACAAAAATTCCACCATCAAATCGCGCACTTGCGCAAACATGTCCGCACCCGTCATCGTTCGGCAGCCAATGTCGCGTGCCTTGGCAATCAAGGGTGTTACCGCCGGTGCGGTGATCACGCAGCCCACAAACATCGCCATCGTGATGCCTTGCACCTCCAGCGGCAAGGGGTCGGTGTCTTTCATGCCGATGGGCGTGGCGTTGATGGCGATGTCAAAGCCTGCGGGGTTGGGGCTGCCCGCTGTCACATGGGCTGTTCCCAAGCTGGCCAGTCGCGCCACCAAGGTGTCGCGCCGCTTGGTGTCTGGGTCGTGGATGGCCAGCGCGCGCACACCCGCCATCACCAAGCCGTGGGCAATGGCCGAGCCGGCGCCTCCGGCGCCCACCAGCAAAGCGGTTTGGCCTTGCGGGTCACAGCCTTTCAAGCGCATGGCTTGCACATAGCCCAGGCCATCGAACATGTCGCCGTGCCAACTGCCGTCGGCAAGGCGGCGCATCGTGTTCACGGTTTTCAAAAACTCGGCACGCGGCGAGGCCGTGGCGCACAGGCTGTAGCAGTCAAACTTGTGCGGCACGGTCACGATCACGCCGTCCACATTGCGCGATTTCGAGATGCCGTCCAGCCAAGCCGCCAAGTCGGCGGTGGGCACATGGGCCGGTACGCAAATGGCGTCGCGACCGGCTTGCTCAAACGCCTCGGTCACGCCAAACGGTGATTTGACTTGGGCGATCGGGTCGCCCACGATGAAGTGCACCCGGGTGGCGCCGCTGTAGTTGTCGAGCATGTCTGAACTCAGAAATTGGAAACAAGCTGATCATAGTTAAAAGTGGAATACCATTCAACTATTGAATTTAATTCTGAAAATAGCTAGACTGCCCGCCAATCCCCACCTCAGAACGGTTGCCCCACGATGAACGGTGTCCTCGAACGAACCCTCGGCCTATTGGAGCTGCTCAGCGCCCATGGCGAAGGCATGGAGCTGGCGGCCATGGCCGACCAGCTCAATATCCCGCGCAGCGCTGTGCACCGCTTGCTGGCCGATCTGATCCGCTGTGGCTATGTGCGCCAAACCCGCGACCACGGCGACTACGTGCTCAGCACCAAGCTGGTCTCGATGGGCCTGAGCTTTTTGAGCAACACTGGCATCGTCGACGTGGCCCAGCCGCTGCTCGACCGTTTGGCAGAAATCTCGGGGGAGTTGGTGCGTTTGTCGGTGGTCGACGGCGAGCGGCTGACCTGGGTGGCCCGCGCCCAAGGTGCCCGCCAAGGCCTGCGTTACGACCCCGACATGGGCAACGACGCCCGCTTGAGCTGTTCAGCCTCTGGCTTGGCCTGGCTCATGGCGCTGCCAGACGACGCGGCCTTGGCCTTGGTCTCCAAACAAGG
>CANFJA010000163.1 GCA_947447235.1 Comamonadaceae bacterium | reverse complement strand
CCGCCCACCAGCTGGCAGGTCAGCAACATCCACGCGGGCACGGGCGCGAGCAACGTGATTCCAGGCGCTTGCGTGGTCGACTTCAACTTTCGCTTTTGCACCGAGTCCAGCCCCGAGCAGTTGCAGCAACGCCTCAGCGCTGTGCTAGACCAGCACGGCTTGCAGTACACCTTGAACTGGACCATCAGTGGCCTGCCCTTTCTCACCCCGCCCGGCGACTTGGTGGGGGCGGTGCAAACCGCCATCCGTGACGAAACGGGTATCGAGACCGAACTCTCCACCACGGGCGGCACCAGCGATGGTCGATTCATCGCCCAGGTCTGCCCACAGGTGATTGAACTGGGCCCCTGCAACGCCACCATCCACAAAATCGACGAGTGCGTGGCCGTGGCTGACATCGAGCCCCTGAAAAACATTTACCGCCGCGTGCTGGAGCAGCTTAACGGCTTGGCCTCTGGCTCCCCCGCCTGATGGCTTCTCCCCTTTCCCTCAGCGCGCTGGTCGCTCTCAGCGCGCAGCAGCTAGAGGCCGCCCATGCGGCGGGCCAGCTCAGCTTTGGACAGGGCACCACCAACGCCGATGACGAGGCCGCATGGCTGGTGTTATGGAAACTGGGCTTGCCGCTTGACACAGACGTGTCCGATGCGATGCACGACATGTCACTCACAACCGCACAAATAGCCGATGTGCAAGCCTTGATCCAACAACGCATCGACGCACGCCAACCTGCGGCTTACCTCACGCAAGAAGCCTGGTTGCAGGGCGTCTCTTTTTACATCGATGAGCGCGCCATCGTGCCGCGCTCACTCATTGCCGAGGTCTTGGCACAGGGCAGCATCGACCCCTGGCTCGACCCCCACACCACGCGCGTGCTCGACCTGTGCACTGGAAACGGCAGTTTGGGCATCTTGGCAGCCTTGGCGTATCCGGACATCACCGTGGTGGGCTTGGACTTGTCACAAGACGCGCTGGATGTGGCGCGCATCAACATCGAACGCCATGGCCTGCAAGCGCGCATGACGCTGGCCGTGTCGGATGGACTGCGTCAAGCCAAAGGCGTGTTTGATTTGATGGTGTGCAACCCACCTTACGTGAACACGCACAGCATGAATGAGCTACCCGCAGAGTTCAAAGCCGAGCCGTCGCTGGCTTTGGCTGGAGGCGACGACGGCATGGATTTCATCCGTCAATTGCTGCGCGATGCACCCGCACACATGAGCAAACACGCGGTCTTGGTGCTTGAAATTGGCCATGAACGCGATCACTTTGAATCAGCTTTTCCCCATTTAGATGTCGTGTGGCTATCGACCAGTGCGGGCGACGACCAGGTCTTACTTCTCACCCACACCGCGTTAACGCAAGGCGCTCTCCCCCAATGATTACTTTGAAAAATGTCACCTTGCGCCGCAGCGCCAAGGTGTTGCTCGACAGTGCCTCGGTCACCCTCAATCCCGGTGAAAAAGTGGGTTTGGTGGGGCGCAACGGAGCGGGCAAGTCGTCGCTGTTTGCCCTGCTCAATGGCGGCTTGCACGAAGATGCGGGCGAGTACTACATTCCTACCCAATGGCGCATGGGCCAGGTGGCCCAAGACATGCCTGAGACCGACCAAAGCGCCACCGAGTTTGTGATTGAGGGCGACACCGTGCTCACCGACGCACGCACCGAAGTGGCCGCGGCCGAAGCCTCGGGTGACGGTGACCGCATGGGGCATGCCTACATGGCGCTGTACGACGCGGGCGAACACGACGCCGCCTCGCGCGCGCAAGCCTTGATCTTGGGGCTGGGCTTCAAAACCACCGAATTGAACAACCCGGTGAACAGCTTTTCTGGCGGCTGGCGCATGCGCTTGCAACTGGCCCGCGCCTTGATGTGCCCCAGCGATTTGCTGTTGCTCGACGAACCCACCAACCACTTGGACTTGGATGCCTTGGTCTGGCTCGAAGCCTGGCTCAAGCGTTATGAGGGCACGATGGTGGTGATCAGCCATGACCATGAGTTCTTGGATGCTGTGACCAACGTGACCTTGCACATCGATGCCGCCAAGCTGGTGCGCTACGGTGGCAACTACAGCAAGTTCGAAGACATGCGCGCCGAGCAAATGGAGCTGCAACAAAACGCGTTTTCCAAACAGCAAGACAAGATTGCCCATTTGCAAAAGTTCATTGCGCGCTTCAAAGCCAAGGCCAGCAAAGCCAAGCAGGCGCAAAGCCGTGTCAAAGCGCTCGACCGCATGGAGAAAATTGCGCCGCTGCTGGCCGATGCCGACTTCAGCTTCGAATTCAAAGAACCCGCCAACTTGCCCAACCCCATGCTGTCCATGCAGGGCGTGAGCTTTGGCTACCCTGCCCCAGACGGTGCGCCTGCGGGCACGCCACCCACGGTGATTGTGCAAAACGTCAGCCGCTCGGTGCTGGCCGGACAACGCATTGGCATCTTGGGCGCCAACGGCCAGGGCAAATCGACCTTGGTCAAAACCATTGCACGTGACTTGGCCGCCCTGGGCGGTGAAGTCACCGAGGGCAAGGGCCTCAACATTGGCTACTTTGCGCAACAAGAACTCGATGTGCTGCGCCCGGCGGATACGCCGCTGCAACACATGATTGATTTGGTCAAGAAGCTCACCCTTGAGGGCAAGATCGCGGGCCAAGCCACCCGCGAGCAAGACCTGCGCAGCTTTTTGGGGCAGTTCAATTTCAGCGGCGACATGGTCAAGCAAGCCGTGGGCAGCATGAGCGGCGGCGAGAAAGCCCGCTTGGTGCTGTGCATGCTGGTCTGGCAACGCCCCAACCTGCTGCTGATGGACGAACCCACCAACCACTTGGATTTGGCCACCCGCGAAGCCTTGAGCATGGCGCTCAACGAGTTCGAAGGCACGGTGATGTTGGTGAGCCACGACCGCGCTTTGCTGCGCGCCGTGTGCGACGAGTTCTGGATGGTGTCGCGCGGTGGCGTGGCGCCCTTTGATGGCGACTTGGACGATTACCAGCGTTACTTGCTGGACGAAGCCAAGCGCTTGCGTGCTGAGGCCACGGCGGCGGCCAATTTGGCAGCTCAAGTGCCTGCGACCGCTACTGCGGCCGTGGCTGTGTCTGCCCCTGTGGTGGCGGCAGTGACTGCACCTCAGACCAAAGCGCCCATCGCTTCGCGCGACCAACGCAAAGACGATGCGCAGCAGCGCAAAGAGATCAATGAGAAAAAGCGTCCGTTGAAAAAAGAGCAGGACGGCGTTGAGAAAACCATGGCCATCCTAGAAACTGAAAAGCACAGCCTGCACGACAAACTGGCCAGCACCTCAGCACCCACCGAAATTGCCGAAGCAGGCAAACGCCTCAAAGCCGTGGAAGACGAGTTGGCAACCCTCGAGCTGCGCTGGCTAGAGCTGACCGAAGCGATGGAGCAACTCGAGATTGCCGTTCACTGAAACTGCGTGGCACACCAGAGGATGGCTGGAAATGACGCCAGCCAGGCCCAGAAAAAGCGGTTCAAGCCAAAGAACCAAAACACCAAAAAGTGAAACACGCCGGCCACGGCACAAAACACCGTGGCCAGTTCGGGGCTGACCAAGGCCAAGGGCGCGCAGCACTCCCACACGATGAAGGCCCACGAGCCGAGCAGGGCCAGGCCACGGTTGCGCAGCGCATGACGTGGCGCCAACGGCCCGTAAATGGCAGCATTCAAAAAGATGGTCATGGCAGCGCCACTGCGCCACTCACGCCGCATGATCTTGACCCACCCCGACATGAAGTACGAAGTGATGGCTTGGATGGTGATGTACCAAAGCCCAGCTTGCCAGCCCAACACCACATCCCCGAACACGCCCACTGCTTGCGCGATCAGCAGGCCTGTCAACACCACCAAGGTCAAAAAGTCGCTGCCGCCATTGAACGCACCGCGCCAACGGATCAGCACCAGCACATTGCTCACAAACAGGCCAAGCACCAAGACCAGAGAGCTGCCATACACAGCCAGCCAAACGGCAGCTACCAAGCGCAGGCATAAATTCAGTCGGTGCATGTCGGGGGCAAACAAAACATCCAGCAAGCGACGCAAACTCGCATGCGGAATATCGGCGCGTTG
>CANFJA010000162.1 GCA_947447235.1 Comamonadaceae bacterium | reverse complement strand
TAGGTCAAGTGCGTTTTGGCCCAGTCCTGAGGCTTTTGATCTTTGGGGTACAAAAAACCCGCAGCACGCACCGCTTGCGCCTGGCTCTCCAGCGCGGGAGGCTCGTGCCCCTCTTGCAGCTGCGTTGTTGCCTCGTGCAACATGCGACGCGCCATCACAATGGCCCGGTCGGAGGGCAGCAACTTTTCCAGGTCATGGTTTTGAATCGGGCCCATGCTCTCTTGCAACGAGGCGTCTTGCGCCGCAAACCCCATCACCCCGCTGTATGAGCGCCGCTCCTTTTGGGCCTGGCGGTCGATCAAGTAGTCGTTGTCTTTGTTGGCAACCGGGCGCCACGTGCCCCCTGGCACGTTGGTGCCGGCCTCGTAGGGGCAATGCACCCCTTTGCCAGCGCCCAAGTCTGCGCGCTCGGTTTCAGACAACGGCTTGTAGGGGTGAAAGTTGACGCTCCAAGCCCAACAGTGGTGGTCGTCGATCGGGATCCACATGTGCCCGCCCAGCGCATGGTCGCCAAATGGCGGGATCAGGTTGTACCAAGGAAAAATCCATTGCGTCACGCGCCAATAGTTAGAGTCGGGCTCGCCATTGCGCTTGCCAAACAGGGTCAGCCCGCCCCCGTGCTTTTCAATCTCAAAGGTGACGTTGCCATCCTTCTTGATGTAGTCATTCGCCTTGGTGCCCATGTGCAGCGGGTCGTTGTCCACCTCAAACTTGTGCACAAACGACACATGGCTGGTGTCAATCCCACCCTCCATGGCTTGCAGGTAATTGCACTCTTGCATCCGCTTAGAGACAAACACATGGCTCTCAGGCAAATTGGCCCACTCCAACCCCGGTGGCTCAGGCTGTTTGTCTTTGGGCCCCATGTACGCCCAAACAATGCCCGCCCGCTCGATGCAGGGGTAGCCCGTGATCGACATCTTTTCGCACATTTGCGGCGCTTGCGGCACGTCCACGCATTGGCCCGAGATGTTGTATTTGAGGCCGTGATAACTGCAGCGAATGCCGTTGTCCTCGTTGCGCCCAAAATAAAGCGATGCCCCACGGTGCGAACAAAACTCGCTGATCAGGCCCGCCACCCCCTCGCTGTTGCGAAAAGCCAAGAGCTTTTCGCCCAAAATTTGCACCCGAATTTGTGGGCCATCGGGCTGCGCAATTTCGCTCGACAGCAAAATTGGCACCCAATAGCGGCGCAGCAAATCGCCCGTCGGTGTCCCCTTGCCTGTGCGAACCAGGGTCTTCATCATCTCACTCATGTTAAGTCCTATTGATCTTAGTGTCCATCATACGGACAGGTCAAAACAGGGTCAAGTCAGGCCGCAGTTTTGGGCGCGCCGCCCAGCTGCACCGTCAATTGGGACGCCCGCTCCAGCAACATGCCGCCAAACTCGTGCATGCGCGCCTCGGTCAAGCGCGCATCGGGGCCAAACACGCCCATCGAGCCCGCGACTGCGCCCGTGCCGTCAAAAAACGGGGCCGCCACCGCAAAAGCGCCCTGAATCAGCTCGTTGTGGCCCAAGGCGTAGCCACGCGCGCGGGTGATCTCGAGCTGATCGCTCAACCAAGCCATGTCAGCGTGTGTGCCCGCCGCATAGGCCTCAAGCTGGCCCGGCTTGAGGGGCGTGAACGCCAAAATGGCCCGGCCACTGGCCCCGCGCACCAGCTTTTCGCTGTAGCCCACGCCTCGGCGAAAACTGATGGCTTGCGCGCTTTGCATCTCAGCCACACACAAGCGCATGTCGCCGCGAGGCACAAACAGGGCCACAGTCTCTGAGGTGAATGTCCACACCTGCGTCATCACGGGGCGCGCAATCTCGGTCAGGTTGAGTGCGCTGCTCCACACATGCGCGAGCTGGGCCACCGCCGGCCCCAAGCGAAACCGCTGCGGCTCACCCGAAGACGTGACAAACCCCTTTTTCTCCAGCGTGTTGAGCAAGCGGTACAGCGTGGGCCGACTCAGCCCCACCAACTTGGCAATGTCTGCGGCCAACAAGTCGCCGCCGCCGGGGGCAAAGGCGGCCAGCACGTCCAAAGCGCGCTCAACGGCACGCACGCTCTCACCGCTTTTTTCGGAATCGCCGTGGGCTTCTTCGGTGTCGTGATGCATGGATGGCAAGGGTTAAACCTAGTTCAGAACGATTGACAATGGAAAAAACGGTTCAATAATTGAAACTAACGTCCGCCAGATGGACTTTACCATCCCCCATTGCTATCAGGAGAGCTTATGTTCAGGTGGACTGCATTTCGTCGCGTGTCGGTCACGTGTTTCATGTCCGCCTTGGCACTTTGCGCCACCAGCGCGCGGTCGCAAGATTGGCCCAACAAACCCATCAAAGTCATTGTCAGCTTTGCGCAGGGCGGGCTGACCGACCTGATCGCCAGGTCCTTGCAGTCCAAGCTCCAAGAAGGCTTGGGTCAACCCATCGTGATTGAAAACCGCCCCGGCGCGGGTGGCACCTTGGCCGAAGGCCTGCTGGCCAAAGCCGCGCCCGACGGCTACACCATCTTGCTGAGCGCCGACAGCGTGCCGGCCAACCCGCACTTGGTGCCGCGCTTGCCCTACGACACCCTCAAAGACCTGCAGCCTGTCAGCATGCTGGCGCGCATCCCCTTGGTGCTGCTGGTCAGCAACAACACGCCCGTCAACAACGTCAAAGACTTTGTGCGTCACGCCAAAGCCCAAACCGTCAGCTACGGCAGCCCCGGCATTGGCACCAGCAACCACCTCTACTTTGAGCTGTTCAAAGACAACACCGGGCTGACCACCCCCCACATTGCGTACAAAGGGGGTGGCCAGGCACTGACCGACCTCATGGGCGACCACATCCAGGCCTTGCTGCTGTCGGTCACGCTCGCGGGCCCACAGGTCACAGCGGGCAAGGTCAAAGCCTTGGCCGTCACCAGCGACAAGCGTCTGGCGCGCCTGCCCAACGTGCCCACCTTTGAAGAAGCCGGTTTTGCAGATTTCAAACCTCAGCAATGGACCGGCTTGTTTGTGCCCAGCGGCACCCCAGCGGCCATCGTGGCGCGCATCCGCGACGAGTTTTCCAACGCCATCAAATCGCCCGAGGTCATGGCCAGACTGGCCGAACTCAACGTCGAACCCGTCAATGGCACCCAAGCCGAATTCACGCAGTTTTTGCAAAAAGAAACCCAAGTGCTCGGCCGCCTGATCAAGGCCAAGGGCATCACGGCGCAATAAGGCCCAAAGGCCTCAAGCCATCAAGCCCGCCAGCGCGCCCAGTCCTTCAGCGTCCTTGTGGCAATGACCCACCCAGCCGATAATACATATATGCATACACTTGCGACTGGGGGTTCACATGCAAAAAAGAATGACGATCACCATGGACGAAGCGGTTTATGAGGGTTTGGTGCGTGTCGTAGGTCGGCGAAAAATCAGTGCATTTTTAGAGAACTTAGCTCGCCCGCACGTGGTCTCGGACGACTTGGCTGCAGGTTACCGCGCCATGGCACAAGACACGCAGCGCGAGCAAGATGCGCTGGATTGGAGCGAAGCCTTGATCGGGGATGCCACCCATGCGTCGCGGTGAAGTGTGGTGGGTTGATTTTGATCCAGCCAAAGGTGGTGAAATTCGGAAAATTCGTCCTGCCATCATCGTGAGCAACGACCTGTCCAACACGCACCTGAACCGTTTGCAGGTTGTCCCGCTCACCTCCAACACAGGCCGCACTTACCCCAGCGAAACAGTGGTCCAGGTTGACGGGCAAGCCAGCAAAGCCATGGCGGATCAATTGACCACAGTCTCCAAAGAACGCTTAACTAAGCGGCTCGGCTCGCTCAGCAAAGCCGACATGACGGCCGTTGAACACGTCATCCATCTTCAGCTCGGCTTGCCCATCTGAGGACTTTGGGCCCGCCAGCGCGCCCAGCCCTTGGCGCGCAAATCGCAAGCCGGGCAAGTGCCGCAGCCATAGCCCCAATCGTGGCGGTGGGTGCGGTCGCCCAAGTAGCAGGTGTGCGATTGTTCGACGATGACTTGCACCAAAGCGTCGCCCCCGCCTGCTTGGGCGCGCTCACCCAGGTCGTGGGCCAGTTGCCAGGTCTGCGCCTTGTCGATCCACATCAGCGGGGTCTCGATCAGCAAGCGGC
>CANFJA010000161.1 GCA_947447235.1 Comamonadaceae bacterium | reverse complement strand
TGCGGCACGATGCCCAAAGCACGGCGCACGCTGTGTTGGGTGACACGGCGAATGTCTTGCCCATCGATGGTGATATGGCCGCTGCCCACGTCATAAAACCGGAACAACAAACGCGCCAGGGTTGACTTGCCCGAGCCCGAGGGGCCGACCACGGCCACCGTTTTTCCAGCAGGAATTTCAAAGCTGATGCCATGCAATATGGGGCGCGCAGGCTCATAGGCAAACACCACCGACTCAAAGCGCACCGTGGGTGGACCGCTCACTTGCAAATCGGGTGCGCCCGGATCGTCGGCCACTTCGCGCTCTTTTTCGAGCAAGCTGAACATGCGGTCCAAGTCGGTCAGGCTTTGTTTGATTTCGCGGTACAGCACACCCAAGAAATTGAGCGGGATGTAGAGCTGAATCATGAAGGCGTTGATCATCACCAAGTCGCCCAAGGTCATGCGCCCTTCCACCACGCCCACGGTGGCACGCCACAGCATGGTGACCAAGGCGATGGCGATGATGAGTTGCTGACCGGTGTTGAGCAGCGACAGCGAGGTTTGCGACTTCAGGCGTGCACGACGCAGCTGGTCCAGGCTGGTGTCATAGCGCTTGGCTTCAAAGCCTTCGTTGCTGAAGTATTTGACGGTTTCGTAGTTGAGCAAAGAATCCACCGCCTTGGTGTGCGCGGCCGAGTCATATTCGTTGGCCAGACGGCGAAAGTGGGTGCGCCACTCGGTGACGCTGACCGTGAACACGATGTAAACGGCCAAGGCCAGCAAGGTGATGCCGGCAAACCACACGTCAAACTTCACCGCCAAGATGGTGAGCACCAAGGCCACCTCAATCAAGGTGGGCACGATGCTGTAGAGCGAATAAGAAATCAAGGACTCAATGCCGCGCACGCCCCGCTCGATGTCGCGCGTCATGCCGCCGGTTTGACGCTCGAGGTGAAAGCGCAAGCTCAAGCCGTGCAAGTGCTGAAAGGTCTCCAGCGCAATTTGTCGCGCTGCGCCTTGGGTGGCTTTGGCAAACACCAATTCACGCAACTCGGTGAAGGCCGACACCGACAAACGCAGCACGCCATAAACAAGCAGCAAAGACACGGGCACCACCAGCACCGCGGTGGGGTCGCTCGGCTTGAAAGACATGGTGTCGATCAGCTCTTTGAGCAACAAGGGCACGCCGACGTTGGCCAACTTGGCGCCGACCATGAACGACAAGGCCGCCATGACGCGCCACTTGTATTGCCACAGGTAGGGGAAGAGTCGCTGGAGTGTGGCGCTGTCCGAACGCGGGGCGCCAGGATTGTCGGGAGTCGGGGGAGTTGAAGGCGCGTGATGACGCATATTGCACAATGCCAAATAGTTAACTGTTGATTGTGCCTATGTCTTCCCATTCCTCCGCCGCCGTGGTGACACTGCCCACCGACCAAGAGTTGGTGCTCAAGGTCATTCCCATGCCGGCCGACTGCAACGCCAATGGCGATATTTTTGGCGGCTGGGTCATGGCGCAGGTGGACTTGGCAGGTGCAGTGCTACCCGCCCGCTATGTGCGCGGCCGCATGGCCACCGTGGCGGTCAACGAGTTCATCTTCAAACAAGCGGTGAAAGTGGGCGACATCTTGAGCTTTTTTGCCAAAGTCAACCGCATTGGCAACACCTCCATCAGCGTCGACGTGGAGGTGTATGCCGAGCGTTTCAGCCGTCAAGGGCAGTACATCAAAGTGACCCAAGCCACGCTCACGTATGTGGCGATTGACGACCAGGGCAAGCCGCGCCCCATCCCCAAAGACTGAGCTCAAGACACGATGTAGGCCCCGCTGCCTGCCGCCACCATGTGGCCATCGGGATCGAAAAACTCCATGCGGGTGGTCCCCACTCGCGAGCCAATGCGCAGCACCTCAGCACGCATGTCAAAAAACTCACCGATGCCTTGGCGCAGGTAGTCGATGCGCAAATCGATGGTGCCGACCTTGAGAAAGAAGTCAAGCCGATGCACGGGCGTTTGGTCCATGTGCCGTGCCGCTTTGGCGACCAGGCAAGCCACGCCGCCCAAGGCATCCAAACTCGCGCTGATCACACCGCCGTGCACGCGGTTGTAGGCAAAGTGCCCCACCAACTCGGGCCTCATGGGCAACCGTGCGGTGACCACCGTGGGGGTGATGTCCACCAGTTTGACGCCCAAGATTTGATTGAAGACAATTTTTTCTTCAAAGATGGCGCGCACACCCTCGACGAATTCGGGCTCAAAGTGACCATCGGGTGACAAGCGTTTCTTCAAAACAAGGCTTTCAGAGTTTGGAAAAATCCGGGCGGCGTTTTTCCATGAAAGCGCCAAACGCCTCGCGGGCAGCAGGCTCTTGCAACATGCGGCCAAAAGACGCAGCCTCGGTCTCGATCTGCGCCATGATCTGCGCGGCCTGCCCCATCTTCATCAGCCGTTTGGTCTCGACCAAAGAACTCATGGGCTTGGCCGCCAGTTTGCGCGCCTGCGCCTGGGCATAGCTGTTGACCTCGGTGGGGGGCACCACGCGGTTGACCAAGCCCACCTCTTGCGCTGCCTCGGCCATGAAGGGCTCACCCATCAGCAAGGCTTCGGCCGCACGGTGGTGACCCATCATCTGCGGCACCAAAATGCTGGAGCCCGCTTCTGGGCACAGACCCAAGTTGACAAAGGGCATCGAGAAGGCGGCGTTGTCACCGGCGTAGACCAAGTCGCAGTGGAACAAGAGTGTGGTGCCAATGCCCACCGCAGGCCCAGCCACGGCGGCCAGCAAAGGCTTTTTCAAACTCGCGATAGCCCGTAAAAAGCGAAACACCGGCGCATCCTGATCTGAAGGGGGATGGTTCAAAAAGTCTGCAATGTCGTTGCCGGCGCTGAAGATGGTTTCATGCCCCTGAATCAGCACCACGCGCACCTCGGCGTTGGTTTGGGCCTGCTCCACAGCATCGGCCAAGCTGGCGTACATCGCCGCGGTGATGGAGTTCTTTTTGTCCAGGCGGTTGAAGGTCAGCGTCATCACGCCTTGGTCGAGGTGTTGCAGGATGTCGGTCATCACAAATTGGTTTCGGTTGGGTTGAGTGGCGTGAAAGGTTTGGCAAAAATTGCCGGCTTATTGTCGCTGTCGGGCTTTAGACGAACACCGCGTCGGTGTCCATCAACACGGCGGATCCCGCGCGCGCGGTCTGCATCAGAGAAGCCGTTTCAGGGAACAGCTTGGCAAAGTAAAACCGCGCAGTTTGCAGCTTGGCTGCATAAAACGGGTCACGCTCACCCGAGGCGATGCGTTGCAAAGCCACTTGCGCCATGCGGGCCCAGAAGTAGCCGAACACCAAGTGGCCGGCCACGCGCAGGTAGTCGACCGCCGCAGCGCCTACCTCGTCGGCGTTTTGCAGGGCTTTGTAGCCAATTTCACCAGTGAATTGCGTCATCTGCTGGCCCAACTTGGCCAAGGGCTGGATGAACTCGGCCATGTCTTCGTTGCCCTGTTCGGCCATCACCAAAGCCGTGATGCGTTCGCCAAACTTTTTCAGCGAAGCCCCTTGGTTGCCCAAGACCTTGCGCCCCAGCAAGTCCAAGCTTTGGATGGTGTTGGTGCCTTCGTAAATCATGTTGATGCGGGCATCGCGCACGAACTGCTCCATGCCCCATTCCCGGATGAAGCCGTGCCCCCCCAGCACCTGCATGCAGGCCGAGGTGGCAATCCACGCGTTGTCGGTGATGAAGGCCTTGACGATGGGGGTGAGCAAGGCGACTTGCTCGGCGGCTTCAGCACGCACCGCCGGATCAGGA
The DNA here is from genome assembly GCA_947447235.1 of Comamonadaceae bacterium. Taxonomy (GTDB): domain Bacteria; phylum Pseudomonadota; class Gammaproteobacteria; order Burkholderiales; family Burkholderiaceae_C; genus Limnohabitans. The sequence goes on along the minus strand of CANFJA010000161.1, from coordinate 359 downwards.
TGGCTCAACTCTTGGTCCACCAACAAGGCGCAATGCAAGCTCAAGGCTCGCCCGCCCTCGGCATAGGCTTTGGCGGTGAGCAGCATCTTGCGCACATCGGGATGCACCAAGATGCTGTCGGCAGCTTGATGGGGTGACTTCACGCCCGTCAAGCTGCGCGACTGGATGCGGTCTTTGGCGTAAGCCCGTGCATTTTGGTAGGCCACCTCGGTCAAGCCCAAGGATTGCATGCCCACACCGATGCGTGCCACGTTCATCATGACAAACATGGCGGCCAAACCTTTGTGAGGCTGCCCCACCAACGTGCCCACCGCGCCGTCGAGCACCATCTGGCAAGTGGCATTGCCGTGGATGCCCAT
>CANFJA010000160.1 GCA_947447235.1 Comamonadaceae bacterium | reverse complement strand
GCAGCACATGCCGTGCTGGATCACCCACACCAATGCGCGCACCCATGACATCATCCGTTCTGGCTTTGACCGCAGCCCCATGTTCACCGGCAAGATCGAAGGTGTGGGGCCACGCTACTGCCCCAGCGTGGAAGACAAGATCAACCGCTTTGCCGACAAAGACAGCCACCAAATTTTCCTCGAGCCCGAAGGCCTGACCACCCACGAGTACTACCCCAACGGCATCTCGACCAGCCTGCCGTTCGACATCCAGTACGCGCTGGTGCGCTCGATGAAGGGCCTGGAAAACGCCCACATCATCCGCCCAGGTTACGCCATCGAGTACGACTACTTTGACCCGCGCGAGCTCAAGCGCAGCTTTGAAACCCGGGCCATTGGCGGCTTGTTTTTTGCGGGCCAGATCAATGGCACCACGGGTTACGAAGAGGCGGCGGCCCAAGGCTTGTTCGCTGGCATCAACGCCGCCTTGCAGTGCCGCGCCTCGGCGGGGCAAGCCAACGACTTTGGCGGCGCTTGGACGCCCGGGCGTGACCAGGCCTATTTGGGTGTGCTGGTTGACGACTTGACCACCAAAGGCGTGACCGAGCCCTACCGCATGTTCACCAGCCGGGCTGAGTTCCGCTTGCAGCTGCGCGAAGACAACGCCGACATGCGCCTGACCGAGATCGGCCGTCAGATGGGCTTGGTCGACGATGCGCGCTGGGAGGCCTTCAGCCGCAAGCGCGATGCTGTTTCACGTGAAACAGAGCGGCTCAAATCGGCCTGGGTCAACCCGCGCAACCTGCCGCCTGCCGAGTCTGAGCGGGTGTTGGGCAAGGCCATTGAGCACGAGCACAGCTTGGCCGATTTGTTGCGTCGCCCGGATGTGAGCTACGACGCGCTGATGTCGCTGGATGGTGGCCGCTTCCAGAGCCCCGAGTTGGTGGCCGGTTTGGCGGGTGACGATGTGTCACGTGAAACCACCCGCGCGGTGGTGGAGCAGGTGGAGATTGCCGCCAAATACTCGGGCTACATCGATCGCCAGCGTGACGAGGTGCAGCGTGCGGCCCACTATGAAAACCTCCAACTCCCCGAGGCGCTGGACTACAACCAAGTGACGGCACTCTCGATCGAGGTACGACAAAAGCTCACCCGCTTCCGCCCCGAAACCTTGGGGCAGGCCTCGCGCCTCTCGGGCATCACCCCTGCGGCGATCTCCTTGCTGTTGATCCACCTCAAGCGCGCCCGCGTCAAGGGCTTTGTGCCAGAGGCGCCGACCACAGAACCGTCGGACGTGGCGGCAGCCTGACCATGGACCACCCCTTGACGGGCGCTTTGCGCCAAGGCGTGCTTGGGTTGGGCTTGTCTTTGGATGGGGCGGCGCAGGCGCAACTCTTGGCCTACATGGACCTGATTGCCAAGTGGAACAAGGTTTACAACCTCACGGCGGTTCGGGACGCACAAGAAATGTTGACCCACCATTTGCTCGACAGCTTGGCGGTGGTGGCGCCCTTGCGCCGCGAATTGGCCAAGTTGGTGCCGCTCCAAGACGTGTCGGCCGAAGCGGCTGGGCCCTGCATCACGCCTGTGCCGGTTGAGGCGGGCTCGCCGCCATACCGTTTGTTGGATGTTGGCGCCGGTGCCGGTCTGCCCGGGGTGGTCATCGCCATCACATGCCCCGACGTGTTGGTGACCTGCGTCGACACGGTGGCCAAAAAGGCCGCGTTTGTGCAGCAGGTGGCGGTGAGTTTGCGCTTGCCCAATTTGCGTGGCCTGCACGCCCGGGTCGAAACTTTGGGTGGTCCGTTTGATGTGGTGTGTTCCCGCGCATTCGCGTCGTTGCCGGACTTCACCACCTGGTCTGCTGCTGCGCTGGCGCCACACGGCGTGTGGTTGGCTATGAAGGGTAAGCGCCCTGATGCAGAAATTCAGGCCCTGCCGCCAAGCGTCAACGTGTTTCACGTGGAACCACTCGCCGTGCCCGGCCTGGACGCCGAGCGCTGCATCGTTTGGATGCGCGGTTAAACTCCCTCCCCCATTCCCCCTGATTTGAGGCTTGCATGTTCGGTGTGTCGGACTACGGCGCTTTTGTCGTGGCCATCATTGTGTTTTTAGCCATTCCCGGCCCAGGCAACTTGGCGTTGTTGACCGCAACGGCCAAGGGCGGCATCCGTGCGGGCTTGGCGGCCACGCTGGGCGTGATCGTGGGTGACCAAGCCTTGTTGTGGTTGGCAGTGGCTGGCGTGGCGGCTTTGTTGTTGACCAACCCGGCGGTGTTTTACGCGGTGCAGTGGGCGGGCTCGATTTATTTGATTTGGCTGGGCGCCAAGTTGATCAGCGCCAAACCCGGGGATGCGCCGGTCCTAGAGCTCAAACCGCACCACTACCTGCGTCAAGCCTTTGTCATCACCTTGTTCAACCCCAAAGCCATTGTGTTTTACATGGCGTTTTTCCCGCTCTTTGTCGACCCGACCGTGCATCAAGGTTGGGTGACGTTTGCGGTCATGGCCGCCACCATTGCCGCGCTGACCTTTGTCTATGGTTTGGTGGTGGTGGTGTTGGCGCATTTTTTGGCGGCGCGTGTGCGTGCCAGTGTCGCGGTCTCTGCCCTGCTCAACAAAATCGCCGGTTTGTTGCTGATTGGTTTTGGCCTGAAGTTGGCCTTGTCTAAGTAAACGTTTTCTTTCTGAAAGTTCCCATGGCCAAAATCTTCTGTGTTGCCAACCAAAAAGGTGGCGTTGGCAAAACCACCACCACCGTGAACTTGGCGGCGGGCTTGGCGTCGGTCGGCCAGCGCGTGTTGATGGTCGACCTGGACCCCCAGGGCAACGCCACCATGGGCTCAGGCATCGACAAGCGCCAACTCACGCTGTCGGTGTATGACGTGCTGTTGGACTCGGCCAGCATTGCCGAGGCGCGGGTGCGCAGCAACTGGGGCGACGAGGGCGCGCGCGCCAAAGCGCCGACCTATGACGTGTTGGGCGCCAACCGCGACTTGGCCGGCGCCGAGGTCGAATTGGTCGGCTTGGACAATCGCGAAAACCGGCTCAAGCAAGCCTTGGCTGTAGTAGCCCATGACTATGACTTTGTGTTGGTCGATTGCCCGCCTTCATTGTCCATGCTCACGCTCAATGGCCTGTGTTCAGCCCACGGCGTGATCGTGCCCATGCAGTGCGAATACTTTGCGCTCGAAGGTCTGACCGACCTGGTCAACACCATCAAGCAGGTGCATGCCAACCTGAACCGTGAGCTCAAAATCATTGGCTTGTTGCGCGTCATGTTTGACCCGCGCATCACCTTGCAGCAGCAGGTCAGCGACCAACTCAAAGACCACTTTGGCGACAAAGTGTTCAATGCCGTCATTCCACGCAATGTGCGCTTGGCCGAGGCGCCCAGCTTTGGTTTGCCGGGGGTGGTGTTTGACCCGTCTGCCAAGGGCAGCCAGGCCTTTGTGGACTTTGCACAAGAGATGGTCCAGCGCGTTCAAACGCTGTGAGCCACAAGCCCACCATGTCCACCGTCCTTTTATTGCCTGGCTGGCACAACAGCGGGCCAGACCATTGGCAAAGCCTGTGGGAGGCGCAGCACGGCCACACCCGCGTGACCCAGCACGACTGGTCGTACCCCTTGCGTGGCGACTGGATGGCACAACTCGAAGAGGCCGTGTTGGCCCACGACGAGGTGTTGCTGGTGGCCCACAGCCTGGGTTGCATCTTGGTGGCGGCATGGGCCGCGCATTCGCAGCACACCGAGCGCGTGGCCGGTGCCTTGCTGGTGGCGCCTGGCGACGTGGAGCGCCCAGACATGCAGCACGCCTTGTTCAGCTGGAGCCCCATCGTGCGTGAGCGATTGCCCTTTCCAAGCACGCTGGTCACCAGCCGCAACGACCCCCAATGCAGCTTCATGCGGGCCAGTCGTTTGGCCATGGACTGGGGCTCGCGCCTGGTCGATGTGGGCCACCGAGGCCACATCAACAGCGACTCAAACTTAGGCGACTGGCCACAAGGCTTGGCCTTGTTGGATGAATTGAAAACCAAAGAGAAAACACACCATGGTCACTAAAAAACCCAAAGGCTTAGGCCGCGGACTCGAGGCCTTGCTCGGCCCCAAAGTAGACGACAACGCAGCGGCCAAAGCTGCTGCTGCTGAGGGCTTGCCCCACACCTTGCCCCTGAGCGAGATGG
>CANFJA010000159.1 GCA_947447235.1 Comamonadaceae bacterium | reverse complement strand
GTTGCATGTGCGCGGGCAAGCCTCGCGTCATCAGGTTGAAGTCGAGCGTGGCACCCTCGATCAAGTCACAGTCGCAAGGCCATTCGCCCTCGAAGGCCAAGACATCGCTGTGCGCATCCAAACGGTGGGTGGCCTGCGCAAAACGCAGCACCACACCCGCGCCTTCGAGTACGGCAAACCAGCGTTGGGTGTGCTCAAAGCGCGAGAACGGTCCGTTGGCCGCCACATCGGCCACCGACAAGCGCCAGCGCCAGTCGCTGGTTGGGCCAGACAACAGCTCACGCGTGACCCCGCCGCCATTGCGCCAGGGCGTGGCCGCCACATCGGCCAGTGCCAGCAGCTGCCAATCGGTGGGGCGCGTGGTCATGCTTGAAAGTCTCCGTTGAAGCTGTAGCGCGTGCCCGGATAGACCAAGCGCGCCAAACTCGCCACATGGCTGGCACTCACCGTGCGGCGCACCATCACCAAGCAGGCCTCGTGTTTGCGAATGCCCAGCAGCTTGGCCTCTTGGGCGCTGGGTAAGCAGGCCTCGATGGAATAGCTGGCCTGGGTCAAGGGTGCGTGGTCGAGCAGGTGGCGTGTGGGCGTGGTTTGGCTGAAATCTGTTTTCAAATAATCGGGGGCGGCCAGTGGGTTGACGTAGCGGTCTTCGTGTTGAATGGGCACGCCGTTTTCCAAATGGATCAACACGGTGTGAAACACCGACTGCCCAGTGTGCAGGCCCATGCGCTGCGCCAAGGCTTGGGGTGCGCGCAGCGTCTCCACCGTGATGACCCGCGTGGCGTGGATGTGTCCGCGCTCGGTGACTTCTTCTTGCACGTCGCGGATGGTGAGTTGCGACGACACCTGGTGCAGCTCAGCCACGAAGGTGCCCGAGCCTTGCACGCGGCGCACCAAGCCTTCGGCCATCAGTTCACGCAAAGCGCGGTTGATCGTCATGCGACTCACGCCAAAGCGGTGCATCAACGCACTTTCACTGGGCACCGGGTCGCCTGAGACCCACACACCCGTTCCTATTTGGGTGCGTACATAGGCTTTCACTTGCTCGTAAACAGGGGCCGATCCAGAGGTCATGACTAGGGAGAATACTACGATTGACAGAAGTTGTATAGACAACTACAGTAAATTCCAACAGCACACACGACAGCATTTTTTTCATGACCGACCATTCCATTTCCAAGCACCTCGCCGCTCAGGCGCGCCCCGTCAAAGCACCCCACGGCAGCACCTTGCATTGCGCCAACTGGGAAATTGAAGCGGCCTACCGCATGATCCAAAACAACCTCGACCCCGAGGTGGCCGAAAACCCCGACGCCTTGGTGGTGTATGGCGGCATTGGCAAAGCCGCGCGCAACTGGGAATGCTTTGAGATGATCTTGGCGTCGCTGCGCAAACTCCAACCCGACGAAACACTGCTGGTGCAGTCGGGCAAGCCGGTGGGCGTGTTTCGCACCCACACCGGCGCGCCCCGGGTGCTGATTGCCAACTCCAACCTGGTGCCCAAGTGGGCCACCTGGGAGCACTTCAACGAACTCGACCGTGCCGGCTTGATGATGTACGGCCAAATGACCGCAGGCAGCTGGATCTACATTGGCAGCCAAGGCATTGTGCAAGGCACCTACGAAACCTTTGTCGAGGCAGGCCGCCAACACTTCAACGGCGACCTCTCAGGCCGCTGGGTCTTGACCGCCGGCTTGGGCGGCATGGGTGGCGCGCAACCCTTGGCCGCCACGTTTGCAGGTGCGTGTTCGCTCAACATCGAGTGCCAGCAATCGCGCATCGACTTTCGCTTGAAGACCCGCTACGTCGACAAACAAGCCGCCAACTTGGACGAAGCCTTGGCCATGATCGCGCACCACACGCAGCGCAAAGAAGCGGTGTCGATTGCCGTGTGTGGCAACGCCGCTGATCTGCTGCCCGAACTGGTCAAGCGCGCCCAGCAAGGCGGCATACGCCCCGACATCGTGACCGACCAAACCTCGGCCCACGACATCATCAACGGCTACTTGCCCAGCGGCTGGACGCTGGACCAATGGCATGCCGCGCAACGCGACCCGGCCCAACATGCGGCCCTCACGCAAGCAGCAGGGGCCTCGTGCGCCGCCCACGTCAAAGCCTTGTTGGCGTTTCATGAGATGGGCATCCCCACGGTGGACTACGGCAACAACCTGCGCCAGGTGGCGAAAGACTTTGGGGTGGCCAATGCGTTCGATTACCCAGGCTTTGTGCCCGCCTACATCCGTCCGCTGTTTTGCCGTGGTGTGGGCCCCTTCCGTTGGGTGGCCTTGAGTGGCGACCCCGAAGACATTTTGAAAACCGACGCCAAGCTCAAAGAACTGTTTCCCCACAACCAGCCCCTGCACCGCTGGCTGGACATGGCCGAAGAACGCATCAGCTTCCAAGGCCTGCCCGCACGCATTTGCTGGATCGGTTTGGGCGAGCGCCACTTGGCGGGCTTGGCCTTCAACGAGATGGTGCGCACCGGTGAGCTCAAAGGCCCGATCGTGATTGGGCGTGACCACCTCGACAGCGGCTCGGTCGCCTCGCCCAACCGCGAGACCGAAGCCATGATGGACGGCAGCGACGCCGTCAGCGACTGGCCGCTGCTCAACGCACTGCTCAACACCGCCAGCGGCGCCACCTGGGTCAGCTTGCACCACGGTGGTGGTGTGGGCATGGGCTACTCGCAGCATGCGGGCGTGGTCATCGTGGCCGATGGCACGAAGGCTGCTGACGACAAACTCGCCCGCGTCTTGTTCAACGACCCCGCCACCGGTGTGATGCGCCATGCCGATGCGGGTTATGAATCGGCCAAGGCTTGCGCCCGTGAAAACGGCCTGAATCTTCCGATGCTGGGTTAACGCCCGGCAACAGCTTCCGTCACCCTTCCGTCATCTTTCTCTTTTACTTTCACAAGGAGTTCACATGAAAAAATTTGCCACCCTCGCATTGGCCGCCGCCCTGAGCTGCGCCGCTTCGGCCCAAGACACCTCGGTCAGCATTGCGCTGTCGGGCTGGACCGGCTTTGCCCCGCTCACCCTGGCCAAAGAGGCTGGCATTTTCAAAAAACACGGCCTGGATGTGAGCCTGAAAAAAGTGCCCCAAAAAGACCGTCACCTGGTGATCGCCTCCGGTGATGTGCAGTGCGCCGCCACCACGGTGGAGACCTGGATTGTGTGGAACGCCAACGGGGTGGCCACCACCCAAATCTTCCAACTCGACAAGAGCTACGGTGCCGACGGCATGGTGGTGAAGTCGGACATCACCAAGATCAGCGACCTCAAAGGCAAGACCGTGGCGGCCAGCGCTCCGGGCACTGCGCCCTACTTCACCTTGGCCTGGATGCTCAAGAAAAACGGCTTGACCCCCAAAGACGTGAAAGTGGTCAACCTCGAGCCCCAAGCCGCCGCCAACGCCATGATTGCAGGCAATGCAGGCCTGGATGCGGCCATGACCTATGAGCCTTATTTGAGCGCGGTGCGCAGCAAGCCCGAAGCCGGCAAGATCATCGCCACCACGCTCGACTACCCCATGATCATGGACACCTTTGGTTGCACGCCCAAGTTCTTGGCCGACAACCCCAAAGCCGCCAAAGCCATTGCCGACAGCTACTTTGAGGCGGTGGAGATGATTGCCAAAGAACCCAAGAAGAGCTTTGAGATCATGGGCGCCGACGTCAAGCAAAGTGCCGAGCAGTTTGAAGCCAGCCAGAAATACCTGCGCTGGCAAGACCGTGCCGCCAACCTGAAGTTCTTCAGCGGCGAGCATGCCCAGTTCAGCAAAGAAGCCGCTGAGTTGCTGCTGGAAGCGGGCATCATCAAACAGCTGCCTGACATGGGCAAGCTGGCCGACACACGCTTCATCAAGTAAGCATGCGTCCGCTTCAAGCTGTGACACCCGGCGCGAAAGTCGCGCTGGGTATTTCTTTCTTCATCGTGTTTTTTGCGGTGTGGGCCGCCGCCACCTTGAGTGGCTATGTGCCCAAAACATTTTTGGCTGACCCACTGACCATGTTCAAGTCGGGCGCCGACTTGCTGCTCAATCAAGGCTTTCTCTACGACATCGGCATGACGGTGTGGCGCGTGATTGGCGGCTTTGCGATTGCCGCAGTGCTGGCCATTCCGCTGGGGGTGTTGATGGGCGCCTACAAACCCATCGAAGCCTTCTTTGAACCCTTCGTCAGCTTTGCGCG
>CANFJA010000158.1 GCA_947447235.1 Comamonadaceae bacterium | reverse complement strand
CAAGGTCAGCTCATCACTGGCTCGCTGATGGACTACGCCGTGCCCCGTGCCGACGACATGCCGCGAATCGAGATCACCTCGTTGCACACCCCCAGCCCGAATAACCTGTTGGGTGCCAAAGGCGTGGGTGAGGCCGGCTGCATTGGTGTGCCCGCCGCTTTGATGAATGCCGCACGCGACGCGCTCTCGCCGCTGGGCGAATGCGCGCTGAACTTTCCCCTCACGTCAGAACAACTCTGGCGTGCCATGCAAGATCACTTTGAAAAGGACCTGTGATGAAGTACGAAAAATCCCAAGCCAAAGCCTATGCCCGCCAACACATGGTGGGCGTGTGGGCGGCCAGCCTCTCACCCTTTGACGCCAATGGCAAGCTCGACGAGCAGGCGTACCGCGAGAACCTTCAGCACTGGATCAACGACCTCCAACTCGGTGGTCTGTTCATTGCGGGCAAGCAGGCCGAGTTTTTCTCGATGAGCATCGACGAACGCAAAGCCTTGATGCGCATTGCGGTGGAAGAAGCCGCGAAGGCCGGCGACCGGGGTGGCATTGGCCACTGCGGCATCGTGACCTCGTGTTCAGACACCAACTTGGATGTCGTGCTGGAGCTGGGCCGTTACTCGCAAGACATTGGCGCCGACTACGTGATCGTGCACAGCCCGGTGTTGCACTTTGGCGCCCACACCGATGAGACCATCTACGAGTACTACCGCTACCTGACCGAGCAACTCGACATCGGCCTGGCCATGTGGAACCACCCCGACTGCGGCTATGTGATGAGCCCCGAGTTGTGCGACCGCATTGCCGACCTGCCCAGCGTGGTGGCCATCAAGTACAGCACCGACCGTGCGGCCTACACCCGTTTGACGCAACTGTCGGGCCACAAAATTCATGTCAGCAACCCCGACGAAGAAGATTGGTTGGACAACATCATCGAGTTGGGCTGGAAGCTCTACCTGTGCTCGACCCCGCCGTTCTTGTTGCAAACCAAGGTCGATCAACGCATGAACGAGTACACCCGACTGGCGTTTGCAGGCAAGTTCGACGAGGCCCGCCAAGTCAGCCAAAGCCTCGACCCCGTGCGCCAAGCGATGCGCAAATCCAAACCCAAAGGCAAACCGCAAGCCCACAGCAAGTACTGGCAAGACCTGCTCGGCCAACACGGCGGCTTGGTGCGCCGCCCCTTGCTGCAACTGACCGACGCCGAGCGCGAGGCCACACGCCAAGCCTTTGCCGAATCAGGTTTGCGCCTCAAGTAACGCCACGCCATGCCGGCTTGTTTGCAGATCACGCTCAATGGCCAACCGGTGGCGCTGGAGGTGGCGCCGTCGGCCTGGCTGATCGACGTGCTGCGCGAAGGCTGTCACCTATCGGGCACCCACCAAGGCTGCGACACCGCCCAGTGCGGTGCCTGCACGGTGTTGGTGGACGGCATGGCCGTGAAGTCGTGCAACCGATTGGCCTTGCAAACCCAAGGCCGCAGCGTGACCACCATTGAAGGCGTGGCCCCAGATGAACACGCGCTGCATGTGATGCAGCAATGCTTCACCCGCCACCACGCACTGCAATGCGGGTTTTGCACCGCGGGCTTTGTCATGCGTGCGCTGGCGATGGTGCACGAGGCCGTGCCGGCCGAAGAACATGCGGTGCGTGCTGCGCTCTCAGGCAACCTGTGCCGCTGCACCGGCTACGAGGGCATTGTGCAAGCGGTGTGCGAAGGCCTGCGCTTGCTGCGCCAAGAGGGCGCGGCATGAGCGAGGTGCAGTACCTGCGTCCGACCTCGCTGGCCGAGGTGCAAGCCTGCTTGCAGCAACACCCCCAGGGGCAACTGCTGGCGGGCGGACAAAGCTTGCTGGCGGCCATGCGCCTCGGGCTGACGCAGCCGTCGCACCTGGTGGATCTGCAAGACGTGGTCGAGCTGCAAGACATTCGGGTCAGCCACGACCATGTGTGGATCGGCGCCATGGTCACGCATGCTCGGATCGCTGCTGAGGGCCAGCTGCAACGGCAGTACCCCATGCTGGCCGAGTTGGCGCACGGCATTGCCGACCAGCAGGTGCGCAACGTGGGCACCCTCGGTGGCTCGTTGGCCAACAACGACCCGGCCGCTTGCTGGCCTGCAGGCGTGTTGGCCTATGGCGCCACGCTGGTCACCAACCAGCGAGACATACCCGCTGACCACTTCTTCACCGACTTGTTCACCACAGCCTTGCAAGCCGGTGAGGTGTTGCTCGGTGTGCGGCTACCTGCCTGTGCCTCGGCGCAGTATGTGAAGTACGAGCAACCGGCCTCGCGCTTTGCCATGGTGGGCGTGGCCATCACACGCACCACGGCGAACACGCACAGCCCGGTGCGCGTGGCGATCACAGGTCTGGGCCACGGCGTGATGCGCTGGCCCGAAGCCGAGGCCGCCTTGCAAGCCCATTGGTCGGTGCAATCCTTGGACGGCCTGCGCCTTGCCCCCGACTTGGCGCAAAGCGATGTACACGCCAGCGCCAGCTACCGCGCCCATTTGGGCGCCGTGCTGTGCCGCCGCGCGGTGGCAGCGCAGACGGGCGAAGTGGCACACCTGCCCAGACCCGCGGCGCCCAGCACGCCAAGAGCGCCTCAAACGCCAGCATCCCTCGCGCACACGAATCGCGCCAACCACACGACGCAGCATGCCCACAACCCTGCGGCCATCAGCGGCAGCCACCACCTGACGCAAAGCGTGCCGCAGGTGTGGGACGCGCTGCTTGACCCTGCGGTGTTGCAGCCCTGCATTCCCGGGTGTGAATCCATCCAACGCTTGGACGACACGCACTACAGCGCGGTGGTGAAGGTGGGCTTGGGGCCCGTGTCGGCGCGCTTTGTGACTCAGATCCACCTCCAACCCGTGCGCCCACCCAGCCAGGGCGAGCCCACTGAATGCCGCTTGCAGCTGTCTGGTCAAGCCGGCAGCTTGGGCCAAGGCAGCGCAGAGGTGGTGGTGCACCTGCACACCGAAATGTCTGACGCTGGCACTGCGGGCACACGCTTGATGTGGCACGCCACACCGCAGTTGAGTGGCCAATTGGCGCAACTGGGCAACCGTTTGGTACAAGCCAGTGCACGCAGCTTGAGCACGCAGTTTTTCGTGCGTTTGACGCAGGTCATGGGCGGTGCATCGACTGCACCCCTACCCCCCAGCATCTTCTATGCTTGGCGCACACATCTCTCTCGCTGGTTACAACGGTTCTTCAAGAGGTAAACACCATGTCCCACGCTCCCTCGTCCAACAACCCGCCCTCCCCCATGCATTTCAGCGCGCCGCTGAACTTCAACCATTGGGTGGATGAACATGCGCATTTGCTCAAGCCGCCCGTGGGCAACCAACAAATCTGGAAAAATTCAGACCTGATTTGCACCGTGGTCGGTGGCCCCAACCAGCGCACTGACTTTCATGTGGACCCGTTTGAAGAGTACTTCCACCAGTTCAAAGGCAATGCCTCGGTGTTGATTGCGGACCGGGGCAAGATTGAGCGCATCCACCTGCGCGAAGGCGATGTGTTTTTGCTGCCCGCTTTCGTGCGTCATTCCCCACAACGGCCCGAAGCAGGCAGCCTGTGCACCGTGATCGAGCGCAACCGCCCCGCAGGTGAGATCGATGCGTTTGAGTGGTACTGCGCCCAATGCGCTCATTTGGTGGCGCGCCGCGAGTTGCAACTCCACAGCATTGTGGAAGACCTGCCCAAGGCCTTTGCCTCTTTTTACGACACCAGCGACGCAGAGCGCACCTGTTCGCAGTGCGGCTCGGTCCATCCTGGGCGCGATTGGCAAACTTGGCACCAAATTTGTGGCCGTTCTTTCGTGAAAACCCTGATGCCATAAATTATTTCAAGATTAAAATTTCTCACTTCCATTCAACCCTCAACCTCAAGAGACAACCCAGATGAAAACTTCCATCAAGTACTTCTCCGTGGCCTGTGCACTGGCCATGACAGGCCTGACCGCACACGCGCAGCAGCCGCTGAAAATTGGCTTTTTGGGCACCCTCTCAGGACCCGCTGGGGCTTTGGGCCAAGACCAGTACGACGCGTTCATGCTCGGCATTGAGCATTTGGGTGGCAAGCTCGGCAACAGCGCCGTGCAGGTGTTGAAAGAAGACGACCAACTCAAACCCGACGTGGGGGTGGAGCTGGCCAAGAAGCTGATTGAAAAAGACAAGGTCGGCATCATCACCGGCGTGACCTTCTCCAACGTGAT
>CANFJA010000157.1 GCA_947447235.1 Comamonadaceae bacterium | reverse complement strand
CTGGTGATTTGGCTCGGGACCAACCAATACGCCACAGGCTTGGCACTGAGTTTGTTTGGCGGCGGCTTCTCGGCCTTTGTGGGGGTGAGCTTTGTGCAGGCCAAATTGCCCGAACGCATGCAGTTCTCGGTGCCCGTGCTGGCGGATGTGCCATGGTTCGGCCCCGCCATGTTTCGTCAGCACCCGCTGGTGTATGGGGCCATCGCCCTGACCTTGGGCTTGATTTATTTCTTGTACCGCACCCGTGCCGGTTTGGTCTTGCGCGCGGTGGGCGAATCGCCCGAATCGGCCCATGCCTTGGGGTACCCGGTGCGCCGCATTCGGCTCATGGCCGTGGTGGCGGGTGGGGCACTGTGCGGCTTGGCGGGGGCCTATATCTCCATCATCTACACACCCCTCTGGGTCGAGGGCATGATTGCTGGCAAAGGCTGGATTGCCTTGGCCTTGACCACCTTTGCCACCTGGCGCCCGGCACGTGTGTTGCTTGGTGCCTACCTGTTTGGTGGCGTCACCATGTTGCAGTTTCACCTACAGGCCACGGGCATCGACATCCCCAGTCAGTTCTTGAGCATGCTGCCTTACCTCGCCACCATTGCGGTGCTGGCCTTGATTTCGCGCAACCCGACTTGGTTGCGCGTCAACATGCCTGCATCGATCGGCAAACCGTTTTTTCCCGGCTCATAATTCGTTTTTTTCAACCCCATCCGTTCATCTAAGGAACTCGCATGACAGATTTGTACAAACGTCGTTGGATCCAAGCCGCTGCGCTGACTGCCGTGGCCGCTGCAGCCCTGGTGGGTTGTGGCAAAAAAGAAGAGACGCCCGCCCAAGCCCCCAAGGCCGAAGCCAAGGCCGAGCCACTCAAAATTGCCTTTGCCTACGTGGGCCCAGTGGGTGATGGTGGATGGACCTTTGCGCACGACAACGCACGCAAAGCGTTGACCGCAGAATTTGGCGACAAGATCCAAACCTCGTTTGTCGAGAACGTGCCTGAGTCGGCCGATGCCGAGCGCGTGATCCGTGACATGGTGAGCCAAGGCAATCAGCTGATCTTTGGCACCACCTTTGGCTACATGGATCCCATGCTCAAAGTGGCAGCAGACAACGCCGGCGTGAAGTTTGAACACGCCACCGGCTACAAGCAAGCCCCCAACATGAACACCTACGACAGCCGCACCTACGAAGGTGCTTACTTGGCCGGTGTCATCGCGGGCAAGATGACCAAGAGCAACACCCTGGGTGTGGTGGCCTCGATCCCAATTCCTGAGGTGATTCGCAACATCAACAGCTTCACCTTGGGTGCGCAGTCGAGCAACCCCAAAATCAAAACCAAAGTGGTGTGGGTCAACGAGTGGTTCAACCCACCCAAAGAAACCGAAGCCGCCACCAGCCTGATCAATGGCGGTGCCGACGTGCTGTTTCAAAACACCGACTCGCCTGCCGTGCTCAAAACTGCACAAGACAAAGGCAAGCGTGCCTTCGGTTGGGACTCGGACATGACCGCCTATGGCCCCAAGGCCCATTTGGCTTCCAGCATCATCAACTGGACCCCTTATTACGTCTCAGCCACCCGTGCTGCGCTCGACGGTAAGTGGGCTGGTGGCGGCAAGACATGGTGGGGCGTGAAAGAAGGCGCGATTGACATCGTGTCCATCGCCGAAGACGTGCCCGCAGAGACCAAGGCCAAAGTGGACGAGGTGAAGAAAGGCTTGAAAGACGGCACGTTTGCCATCTGGAAAGGCCCCTTGGCGGACAACACCGGCAAAGAAGTCTTGAAGAAAGACGAAGTGGCCGATGACGCCTTCATGGGGGGCATCAACTTCTTCGTCAAGGGCGTGGAAGGCAAGGTGCCAGGCGCCAAGTAAAACTGTCTATACAGTTTTCAGCATGACAAAAGCCGCCTTCGGGCGGCTTTTGTCATTTTTGGCCCGTGTTTTGCTAGCTGTTTGGGCCAGTCTTTTTTAACCTTGAAGGAATTTGAAATGAAATACAAACTTTTGTTGATCGCTGTTGCAGCTTTGACGTCCGTGGCCGTGCAGGCCGCGGATTGGAGCGATACATCCTTGACCTACCGTCATGGCAGCAAGTTTGCTGAGCCGTTTGAAGGCAATGACATTTCTAAAAACGTGGTCGGTTTGAGCCACGTCAGCGGCTACAAATACGGGTCTAACTTCTTCAACGTCGACATGTTGATGTCCAACAGCAATGACCCAGCCAGCGCTGGCTCCAAAGAAGGAGCCCGTGAGGTCTATGTGGTGTACCGCAACACGGTGGATCTTGAGAAAGCAACAGGCAAGTCGTTCAAGGCAGCCGGCGTGCGTGGATTGGGCGTCACTGCGGGTTTTGACTTCAACACCAAAACCGACGCGGGCTACAACTCCAAGAAAGAAATGTTCGTGGTGGGTCCCACCTTGATGTTGGATGTTCCAGGTTTCTTGAACGTGAGTTTGTTGGCGTTGGCTGAAAGCAATGCACCTTCTACCGCCACACTGACGGCCAAGCGTTACAACTACGACACGCACTACATGTTGGGCCTGGTGTGGGGCACGCCGTTCTCACTGGGATCGGTTCCTTTGTCGTTCGAGGGTTTTGCCAACTTCATTGGTGCCAAGGGTAAAAACGAATTTGGTGGCGACACCAAAGCTGAAACCCTGATCGACATGCAAGTCATGTACGACATGAGCTCCGCATTTGGTGCTGGCAAAAACACCTTCAAAGCAGGCTTGGAATACCAATACTGGAAAAACAAGTTTGGCAATGATGCCAACGGTGCTGCCGGCTCTGGCGCATTCGCCAAGACCCCCATGATTCGCGCCGAGTACCACTTCTGATCTCGCGTTGTTCCTGGCCAAGCCATGGCGCACATTCATCGAAGGCAACGACAAGCAGCCCGATGAGCCGGTGAAGAAGTAAGCTCAGGCCTAGCGTTCTTGCTTGTTGCTATCGGCGCACCTCTTGTGCGCCGATTCTCTTTAGGAGTCTCTCTATGTCATCGTCACGCAGACATCTTCTTCAAAGCCTAGGCGCCTTGGGCGCTTGGGGGGCTATCGCGCCATGGGCTTTGTCCGCCGAAAAAATCAAACCCGGCAGCGACGCTGCCTTGATCGTGGTGGACGTGCAAAACTGTTTTGTGGAAGGGGGCAGCTTGCCCGTGGCCAAAGGCGCTGAGGTGGTACCGGTGATCAACCGCATGGCCAGCGCGTTTGCCAACATCGTGGTGACGCAAGACTGGCACACGCCAGGCCACGCCTCGTTTGCCAGCGCCCACCCCGGTAAAAAACCGTTTGAGACCACCCCCATGCCCTATGGCACGCAAGTGCTGTGGCCCGACCATTGTGTGCAAGGCAGTGCCGATGCGGCATTGCACCCCGACCTCAAGTTGCCCAGTGCCCAATTGATTTTGCGCAAGGGCTACCACGCCGATGTGGACAGTTACTCGGCCTTCATGGAGGCCGACCGCAAGACGGCCACGGGCTTGGCGGGCTACCTCAAGCAGCGGGGCATCAAGACGGTGTTTGTGGTGGGCTTGGCCACTGACTTTTGTGTGGCCTGGACGGCCTTGGATGCGCGCGGCGCAGGCTTTGCCACTTATGTGGTGGAAGACGCCTGTCGCGGCATTGACCTCAATGGCTCAGTGGCCGCGGCTTGGAAAAACATGGCGGCCAAAGGCGTGAAGCGCATTCAGTCGAGCGACTTGGCCTTGGCCTGATTCAGCCGACTTGTTGCCCACTCATTTGCAAGCCAATTTGTTCTGGGTTGGTGCTGGCCGTGGGCAGGGCGGGTGACAGTTGGCCGTTGGCGATGACGGCCATGCGGTCGCTGATCATGAACAGCTCGTCGAGTTCTTCCGAGATCACCAAAATCGCCACACCCTGATTGCGCAAATCAATCAGGGCTTGACGAATCAACATGGCCGCACCCACATCCACGCCCCAGGTGGGTTGCGACACCACCATCACCTTGGGCTTGAGCATGATCTCGCGACCCACGATGAACTTTTGCAAGTTGCCGCCCGACAAACTGGTGGCCAAGGCGGTGGGCCCACCGCAGGCCACTTTGAAGCGTTCAATCACCGCACGTGCAAAGGTCGTGGTGGCTTGCCGTTGAATCACACCCAGTTGCACCATGCCTTGGCGCGCCCCCGTGAGCAAGGCGTTGTTGGACAAACTCATGGGTGGCACTGCACCGCGCCCCAAGCGTTCTTCGGGCACAAAGGTCAAGCCGACGCT
>CANFJA010000156.1 GCA_947447235.1 Comamonadaceae bacterium | reverse complement strand
TTGCCGGCCAACTCAGGGTGAGCGCGCACCAAGGCCACTTGGGGCTCACGTCCTGCCCGGTGGAGCACCTCCACCATGGCGTGTTTGAGTGCAGCAGCTGACGCAAAAGGGCGCGCATCAAGCGCTTGTTCGGCAATCCAATCCGAGTGTTCGTACAAGCCTGTGAGCAAGGCTGCGGCCTCTGCGCGGGGCAGGGTGTTGATCTGATTCAGCGTGATGTGCGAAGAGCTCATGGCGGTGTCCTGGGGGTGCGCTTAGGCGTGGGCGGGGTAGGGGTGCACTTGCTTCCAGTGGCGGGCAATGTCAATGCGCCGCGCCACCCACACGCGGTCGTGTGTGGCAATGTGGTCTAGAAATTTTTGCAAGGCCACGATGCGCCCGGGCTTGCCCAGCAAGCGGCAATGCATGCCCACGCTCATCATCTTGGGTGCGTTGGCGCCGTTGGGGTCGCCTTCGGCATACAGCGCATCAAAGGTGTCGCGCAAGTAAATGAAAAAGTCTTGCGCTTGGCTGAAGCCTTGCGGCAGGGCAAACCGCATGTCGTTGCAGTCCAGTGTGTAGGGCACCACCAAGTGGGGCGCTACGTCGCCATTGCTTTTTTGCACCTGCATCCAAAAGGGCAGGTCTTCGCCGTAGTAGTCGCTGTCGTACTCAAAGCCACCGTGGTCGAGCACCAGCCGGCGTGTGTTGGGGCTGTCGCGCCCGGTGTACCAGCCCGCGCCATGGATCGAGTTGCCGTGGGTGGTGTGCGTCAAACGTTCGATGATCTCGATGCCGCGTTCTAAGTGCGCCCGCTCTGTCGCCTCGTCGATGGTTTGGTAATTGATCCAACGCCAGCCGTGACAGGCGATCTCATGCCCCATCTCGACCAAGGCAGCCGTCAGTTCGGGGTGGCGCTCCAAGGCCATGCTGACCCCAAACACCGTCAAGGGCAGGCCGCGTTTTTCAAACTCGCGCAAGATGCGCCACACGCCCACACGCGAGCCGTATTCGTAGATGCCTTCCATGCTCAGGTGGCGGTCGGGAAAGCTTGGCGGGTTGAACATCTCGCTCAAGAACATCTCGCTGCCGGCATCGCCGTGCAGGGTGGCGTTCTCGCCGCCTTCTTCGTAATTCAGCACAAATTGCACGGCCACGCGGGCCTGGCCCGGCCATTGGGCATGCGGCGGTGTGCGGCCGTAGCCCACCAAGTCGCGGGGGTAGGGCGCGGTGCTGTTGTAAGTGGCGTGGGGGTTAGACATAGACGTGTTCCAGTTCAGGCCAAGGCCATGGCAATGTCATTGCTGGGCAATTTGCGGTCGAGGGTGAGGTTTTCTTCCACGTGGCGCAGGTGCTCGTCCATCAAGCGTACGGCCAAGTCCTCGTCTTTGGCCGCAATGGCTTTGATGATCTCGGCATGCTCTTCGGCCGAGTGTTCGGCGGCGTGGGTGCTTTGGTACATCAGCGTGATCAGCGCGCAGCGCGAAATCAACTCACCCAACATTTGGGCCAACACTTGGTTGTTCATCAACTCGGCGATGCGCACATGAAAGTCACCCAACAAGTCGGTGCGGCCTGGCACATCGCCGCTGCTCACAGCGGCTTTCTCTTGCGCCACGTGTTCTTTGAGGGCTTTGATTTGGTCCGGGGTGACGTGGCGCACAAAGTTGCGCGTCATCTCGGCTTCAAGCATGCGGCGCACCGCAAACACTTGGCGCGCTTCGTCGGAAGAGGGGGTGGCCACAAACGCACCACGTGCAGGCTCCATGCGGATCAGGCGTTTTTGGGCCAACTGAAACAAGGCCTGGCGCACCAAGGTGCGGGACACGCCAAAGTGATCGGCCAGTTTTTGCTCGGCCAACTTGGTGCCTGGGTGCAGGCGGTGCTCGACGATGGCTTTGGTCATCGCATCCACAATGGTTCGGGTGGCGGTTGAGCTGTCCATGGGGTCTCCAGCAAGGTCGTTGTGTGCCCATGATAGCTTCAAATACCAAAACTGTATACACTTTCAGTCAACCGTTTTGGTTGCCATCTCTTTTTTGGAGCGACACATGGGATTGAGCACACACGTTTTAGACACCATGCACGGGGGCCCCGCCGCAGGCATGCGGGTGACGTTGTTCACCACCGCCAATGGTCAAGCGAGCTTGGTCAAATCGTTCACCTTGAACCACGATGGCCGCAACCCAGACGGCTTGCTGTATGACAACGACAGCCTGAAGCAGGGCACCTACCGTTTGGTGTTTGACGTGAAGGGTTACTTCGCCGCCAAGGGCGTGGCTCTGCCAGAACCCAACTTCCTTGACCACGTGATCTTGGACTTTGGGGTGGCCCACACCGACCAGCACTACCACGTGCCTTTGTTGGTCAGCCCTTGGAGCTATTCGACCTATCGGGGGTCTTGAGGGCGCGTGGCGCCCCCTGAGCGAACGGTTGCTTTCGCTCAGTTCAGCTTGACTTTGGACAGGTCAAACAAAGGCTTGGGCATTTCCAGCTTCATGCTCTCCAAGGTTTGCACCAACAGGCCTGCCACAAACAAGTCGCGGTAGGGTTTGGAATCGGCTGGCACCACATACCAAGGCGCGTCGGGTGTGCTGGTGGCCGACAGCGCGTCTTGATAGGCCTCGGCAAATTGGGGCCAGAGTTGGCGGTCTTCAAAGTCCGAGGGCTGCAGTTTCCAGTGTTTGTGCGGATCGTCCAAGCGCGCCTGCAAGCGCTTTTTTTGCTCGGCTTTGGAGATGTGCAAATAGCATTTCACAACCGTGATCCCGGAATCGTGGAGCATAGATTCAAAGTGCTTGATGTCTTCAAAGCGTTTCTCGCAGGTCTCTTTCTTCACCCAGCCGCGCACGCGCGTGACCAGCACGTCTTCGTAATGGCTGCGGTTGAAAATCACCATCTCGCCTAGCGCTGGCGTCTTTTGGTGGATACGCCACAAAAAGTCGTGGCTTTTCTCGAGGTCACTGGGTGCACCAAAGGCCTCAGCACGCACGCCCAAAGGACTGATGTGGGTGAACACGCTGCGAATCACCCCGTCTTTGCCTGCGGTGTCCATGCCTTGCAAAACCAACAACAAGCCCTTGTTTTTACCAGCATGCAAAGTGCCTTGCAGCTTGTTGAGTTTGTCGCCGAGTTTGTGCAGGCTGGCACGCCACGCTTCTTCGGTGGGCAAATCTTTCGGCTTGGGCAAGGTGTCAATCTCGGCCAGCTTCACGCTGCTTTTGGGCTTGATGCGCCAGGGGGAATAGTCTTTGTGTTCCATGTGATCAGTGTAGGGGCGCGATTTAATTATTTAGTCCGCTGCCGCCCTGATTTATTTGTATACCCGTCGGCATACGGGCATCGAATGACGGGCGCAAGTCACTAAAATTAGTGGTTCATTTTCTAGCTTCCCCCCCCATCATGACCCAAGTCACCAACACCGTGCGATTTGTGCTCGACGGCCACATCGTCGAAGCCCAAGGTGTGCGCCGCACCACCACCGTCCTGGATTACCTGCGTGAGCAACTGCACCGCACCGGCACCAAAGAGGGCTGCGCCGAAGGCGATTGCGGTGCGTGTGTGGTGATGGTGGGTGAGCTCAATGCCGCTGGCACGGGCGTGAACTACGTGCCCGTGAACAGCTGCATCCAGTTGCTGCCCGCGTTGGACGGCAAATCGGTCAAGACTGTGGAGAGTTTGAAAAAAGCCGATGGCTCTCTGCACCCGGTGCAAGAAGCCATGGTGGGCTGTCACGGTTCGCAATGCGGCTTCTGTACCCCCGGCATCGTGATGAGCTTGGTCAACCTGGTGCAAACCAACACCAGCCCCAAACGCCAAGAGATCACCGACGCGTTGAGCGGCAACCTGTGCCGCTGCACAGGCTACACCCCCATCATCGACGCCACGGTCAAAGCCTGCGAAAAGAAAACCGCTTTGAAAGTGGACGACAGCGCCGATGTACCGTTGCTGCAAGAGATCAAGCGCGCTGCCACACCCACCCTGAGCCTGGACGGCGACATCATCGTCCAGCCGGTGGTGCGTACCAAAAAGGGCAACGAGTTCGTCTCGCCCGCCACCCTGGCTGAGGTGGCCGACTATTTGGTCAAGCACCCCACCACCACGCTGCTCGCGGGCAGCACCGAGGTGGGCTTGCAGGTGAACAAACAGTTCAGCCGACCTGACCACATCATGTACCTGGGCAACGTGCACGAGCTGCGCCAAGTGGCCGACACCCCCAAGGCCTGGCGCATCGGTGCCGCGGTATCGCTGACACAGGTTGAAACCTTGGTGGCCAATG
>CANFJA010000155.1 GCA_947447235.1 Comamonadaceae bacterium | reverse complement strand
CACCAAGCTGCATTGGTTTTACTGGGAGGCCTACACCACCTGGTTGACCGGCTTCTCGCTGTTCACCGTGCTTTACCTCTGGAATGCCGGCACCTTTTTGATCGACAAGTCCTTGATGGATTGGTCGCCCGCACAAGCCATCACCGCTGCCCTGAGCTTTTTGGTGCTGTTTTGGGTGGTCTACGACGCGGTCAGCCGTGTGTTTGGTTTCCGCGAAAACGGTGAGCGCATCGTGGGCGCCATCATGATGGCGGTGGTGGCCTTTGCGGCTTGGGCTGCCTGTCACTTGTTTGCAGGTCGTGCAGCCTTCTTGCTGGTGGGCGCCATGATCGCCACCGCCATGAGCGCCAACGTGTTCTTTTGGATCATCCCCGGCCAACGCAAGGTGGTGGCCGCCATGACCTCGGGTGTGGCGATGGACCCCCAAGAGTTGGCCATGCACGGCAAGCGCGGCAAGCAACGCAGCGTGCACAACACCTACTTCACGTTGCCGGTGATCTTTGCCATGCTGAGCAACCACTACAGCTTCTTGTACACCCACGAATACCACTGGGTGGTGTTGGTGCTGATGATGTTGGCCGGCGCCTTGATTCGTCAGTTCTTTGTGCAACGTCACGCTTACCATCTGGGCCGCGCCAGCAACCCCTTGCCCTTTGCCATCGCCGGTGTGGTGGTGTTGTTGGGCGTGATCGTGTGGCTGCGTCCAGCACCATCTGCCAATGCCAGTGCAGTGCCTGCGGCCCCTGTGACATTTGCCCAAGTCAACCAGGTGTTTGAACAGCGTTGCCACATGTGCCACGGTGCCCAGGTGCAAATGAAAAACGTGCGCTTTGACAACTCAGACGGTGTCAAGCAGCACGCGCTCACCATTTACCAGCAAGCCGTGGTGTTGCGCGTCATGCCCATGAACAACGCCACCGGCATCACAGAAGACGAGCGCGGTTTGATCAAGCGTTGGTTCGAGGCTGGGGCCAAAACCGATTGAAAATAGACATGATGTGCCACCGTGGCATGTCGTGATCGGAGTCGAGATGAAACTTTGGCGATGTGCCGCGTTGGCCATGTTGTTTTGCAGCTTTGTGGTGCGTGTTGGTGCAGGCGAAGTGAACGTGGCCGTGGCGGCCAACTTCGCCGCGCCCATGCAGAAAATCGCGCAAGCGTTCACCCAAGACACCGGTCACACCGCCTTGCTGGCGTTTGGTGCCACGGGCAAGTTCTACGCCCAAATCAAACACGGTGCGCCGTTTCAGGTGCTGTTGGCGGCTGACGACGAAACGCCTGCCAAGCTGGTGGCACAAGGATTGGGCCAAGCAGGCTCTGTGTTCACCTATGCCACCGGGCGCTTGGCCCTGTGGAGCAAACAAGTGGGGCTGGTGGACGATCAGGGCCGTGTCTTGCATGGCACCTTGTCGCAGCAGCCCCACATCAAGCTGGCCTTGGCCGATCCGAGGTTGGCGCCCTATGGTGCAGCCGCTGTGCAAACCTTGACCCAGCTCGGTGCCTGGCCGCGCTGGCAAAGCCACGTGGTGCAGGGTGAGAACATTGCACAGACCTACCAATTTGTCGCCACCGAAAACGCGCTGCTCGGTTTTGTGGCCTTGTCGCAGGTGTGGGTTGATGGCCGCGTGAGCCAAGGCTCAGCGTGGGTTGTGCCACAGCACCTGCATGAACCCCTGCGCCAAGATGCATTGCTGCTGACCAAGGGCAAAGACCAAGCCGCCGCGCTGGCTTTGATGGCGTATTTGAAGGGCGAGCGCGCCAAGGCCATCCTGCGCGCTTATGGTTACGAGGTCTGAAGCGGATGAGGTTGAAAGCATCGCCATGAATTTCTCTCCCGACGATTACAAAGCCGTGTGGCTCACGCTGCAGCTGGCCACCGCCACCACCTTGCTGCTGCTGCTGTTGGCCACGCCGCTGGCGTGGTGGTTGGCACGCACCCGCTCGATCTGGCGCACGCCGGTGAGTGCGGTGGTGGCCCTGCCTTTGGTGTTGCCGCCCACCGTGCTGGGCTTTTATTTGTTGGTGGCCTTGGGCCCCAACGGGCCGGTGGGTCAGTTCACGCAGTGGGCGGGTTGGGGCAGCTTGGCCTTTAGCTTTGCGGGCTTGTTGTTGGGCTCGGTGATCTATTCCTTGCCGTTTGCGGTGCAACCTTTGCAGCATGCGTTTGAGGCCATGGGCACGAGGCCCATGGAAGTGGCGGCCACTTTGCGCGCCAGTCCTTGGGATGCGTTCTTCAGCGTCGCCGTGCCCCTGGCGCGCCCGGGCTTTGTCACGGCGGCCATTTTGAGCTTTGCCCACACGGTGGGTGAGTTTGGCGTGGTGCTGATGATTGGCGGCAACATTCCCGACAAAACCCGCGTCGTCTCCACGCAAATCTATGGCCACGTCGAAGCCATGCAGTACGACCAGGCGCACAGTTTGGCAGGGCTCATGCTGGTGTTTTCTTTTGGGGTGTTGATGGCCGTGGCGTGGTTCAACCAACGTGGCAGTCGGGTGACGCCATGAGTCCACAACTGCATGTGCGCGTGCAATTGCCTCGGGCGGACTTTTCGCTCGACGTGGATGTGCACCTGCCTGCGCACGGCATCACGGCGGTGTATGGCGTCTCGGGTTCTGGCAAAACCAGTTTGTTGCGGGCGGTGGCGGGTCTGGAGCCGCAGTCGCGGGGGCGCGTGGACCTGGCCGGCCAAGTGTGGCAAGACGATGCGCAAGGCATTTGTTGGCCCACCCACCAACGCCCAGTAGGCTATGTGTTTCAAGAGGCCAGTTTGTTTGAACACCTTGACGTGCAGGGCAACCTGAGCTTTGGCCTGCGCCGCAGCGCGGGCAAGCCACACATGCTGGACGCCGCCATTGAATTGCTGGGCATTGGCGGTTTGCGCCAACGCCGCGTACAACAACTCTCAGGCGGCGAGCGCCAGCGTGTGGCCATTGCCCGCGCCTTGGCGACCCAGCCCGAGATGCTGTTGCTGGATGAACCCTTGGCGGCGCTGGATGCTGCCAGGCGGCAAGACATCTTGCCGTGGCTGGAGAAGTTGCGCGACGAGTTGCAGTTGCCCATGCTCTATGTCACCCACGCCATGGACGAAGTGGCGCGTTTGGCCGACACCCTGCTGCTGATGCACCAAGGCCGTGTGCATGCGCTCGGCCCCGTGTCTGAGGTGCTGTCAGGCCGGGATGCGTCGCTGATGCTGGGTGATGAGGTGGGCGCCTTGCTGGACTCGCAGGTGCAAGACTTGGATGCCCCGTGGCATTTGGCGCACGTCGGTTTTGATGGGGGCACCATGTGGTTGCGCGACAGCGGCTTGGCCGTGGGACAGCGGGTGCGCTTGCGTGTGTTGGCGCGCGACGTGAGCATCAATCTGCATCCCGCCACAGACACCAGCATTCAAAACCATGTGCCGGGGGTGGTGCTGTCAATCACGCCAGACCATCACCCCTCACAGGTCTTGGTGCGCTTGGGGTGTGGCGCGTCCGTGTTGGTCGCGCGAGTCACCGCACGTGCCGTGCATGCGCTGGGTTTGCGCGTGGGTCAGGCTGTGTGGGCGCAGGTCAAGTCGGTGGCTTTGGTGAAGTAGCCGCCCTTTTTGTTGCACCTTGGGTGGATGCCTGAACGATGGTTTGAAACATCGCTTTGAGTTGCGCACTGAGTGGCGATTCGGTGCGCGACTTGACAGTGACCCACCCAAATCGCGCTTTGGCGTTGAGCGCGGGCACCATGGGCAGCTCCACCAAATCGGGGGCCGCCGCGCGAATCGCCAGCACCACTGCATCGCTGTGACGCGCCACATCCAGCAGGCTCGAAATTTCTTCGCAGCGCAAATTCACCAGCGCATCGGGATGCGCCGCAGGGCCGTAGCGTTCCATCAAGATGCGGGCCACCTCATCGCTCAAGGGGGTAGACGCCATCGGGTAGTCGCGCACCATGTCCAGGCTCACTTGGCGCCGTTTGGCCAGCGGATGGCCTTTGCGGCACATGAAGGCGCCCTCAATTTCTTGCACCAAAGCCACCTGCAAGTCGGTGGCGGGTTTGAGCGAGCGGATGTCAATCACCAGCGCATCCAAGTGGCGTTCGCGCAAGGACTGAACCAACAACTCGGTGCTGCTGCGTGAAATCTCGATGTGTGCTTTGGGATGAACGCGCGCCATGTGCATGAGCAGCGGCGTCATCAACAACGCCCCAGGGCCAGAGCCCAAGCCAATGCGCACCTGGCCAATCTCGCCGTTGCGCAGCCGTTGCCCGGTTTGGCGCAGCTCAT
>CANFJA010000154.1 GCA_947447235.1 Comamonadaceae bacterium | reverse complement strand
TAGATACCGCCTGACAAAGCGCCCAAATACTCGCCCCAGCTTTGGCCCAGCCACAGACCAAGTGCCTCAGCCCAGCGCAGGGCGATGTAGGCAGACGCCAGCAGCACCAGCGAGCGCATGTCTGCATCGGGCAGCAAGTGGGCGTAATGCAGCAACATCGAGGGGTAGTGGGCCTCGGGGTTCAAGCCAAACCGACCGATCAGACTCATGGCCAGCGCCACGGCGTCTTGGTGCATCAAATCGATCACGCCCAACAGGGCCGCCAAGGCCACCCCACCTTTGAAGGCCTCAAACAGCGCGATGGCACGCAAGGCGCGCGCTGGGTTGGGGGCTTGGCTCATCCAGCCAGGCGTTGCAGGTGCCGCGCAATTTGCGCCCGCACTTGCACAGGGGCGGTGCCGCCCAAGGTGTTGCGTGCGTTGAGCGAGCCTTGCAGGCTCAGGCAGTCGTACACGTCTTTGTCGATGGCGGCATGAAAGCTTTGCAGCACGGTCAGCGGCAGTTCAGACAGGTCGCAGTTGTGGCTGGTGGCAGCCTTGACGGCATGGGCCACGATTTCATGGGCGTCACGGAAGGGCAGACCTTTCTTGACCAGGTAGTCGGCCAAGTCGGTGGCGGTGGCATAGCCTTTTTTGACGGCCGCCTCCATGGCCTGGGGCTTGACTTGGATGCCGCCCTCTTTGTGTCCGGTGGCCGGGTTGACTTGTCCGCCCACCATCTCGCTGAAGATGCGCAGCGTGTCTTTGAGGGTGTCGACCGTGTCAAACAAGGGCTCTTTGTCTTCTTGGTTGTCTTTGTTGTAGGCCAGGGGCTGACCTTTCATCAGGGTGATCAAGCCCATCAAGTGGCCCACCACACGCCCGGTTTTGCCGCGTGCGAGCTCGGGCACGTCGGGGTTTTTTTTCTGCGGCATGATCGAGCTGCCGGTGGTGAAGCGGTCGGCAATTTGGATGAAGCCAAAGTTTTGGCTCATCCACAAAATCAGTTCTTCGCTCAAGCGGCTGATGTGCACCATGCACAGGGCTGCTGCGGCGGTGAATTCGATGGCGAAGTCGCGGTCGCTCACGCCGTCCAAGCTGTTTTGGCAGACTTGGGGGAGGCCTTGGTCGTCGACCATGCGCAAGCTGATGGCCACACGTTCACGGTCGAGCGGGTAGGTGGTGCCGGCCAAGGCCGCGCTGCCCAGTGGCAAGCGGTTGGTGCGACGGCGCACATCGCTCAAGCGTTCGGCGTCGCGCGCAAACATTTCCACATAGGCCAGCAGGTGGTGGGCAAAGCTCACCGGTTGGGCCACTTGCAGGTGGGTGAACCCGGGCATGATGACTTCGACGTTTTTCTCGGCCACGGCGACCAGTGACTTTTGCAGCTCGTTGAGCAAGTCAATGATCACGTCAGTTTCGCCGCGCAACCACAGACGCACGTCGGTGGCCACTTGGTCGTTGCGGCTGCGTCCGGTGTGCAGGCGTTTGCCCGCATCGCCCACCAGTTGGGTCAGGCGCGCCTCGATGTTGAGGTGCACGTCTTCAAGGTCGAGTTTCCACTCGAATTGGTCGGTCTCGATCTCGGTCCAAATCAAGGCCATGCCGCGCTGGATGTCTGCCAGGTCTTGGGCGCCAATGATGTGTTGGTGGGCCAGCATCTCGGCGTGGGCCAAGCTGGCGGTGATGTCGGCTTGCCACAGGCGCTTGTCAAAGAACACGCTGGCGGTGTAGCGCTTGACCAACTCGCTCATGGGTTCAGAAAACAGCGCCGACCAGGCCTGGGACTTTGTATCGAGTTGGTTTTTAGACATAGGGTGCGATTTTATCGGTGCCAGGGTCTTGGGCCTGGATGGCGCCTCTTGGGGGGCCTGCTACCATTTGCCCAGCTCCTCCCTTTGCATACCCCCACATCTCAGCGAGTTCACAGCCTTGTCCAGCGCACACACTTCCAAACCCCCCCTGACCATTGCCACCCGTGAAAGCCGTTTGGCCATGTGGCAGGCCCACCATGTCAAAGCCTTGTTGGAGCAGATGGGGCACCCCGTCAGCCTGTTGGGCATGACCACGCAGGGCGACCAAATCTTGGACCGCTCCTTGAGCAAAGTTGGCGGCAAAGGCCTGTTTGTCAAAGAACTCGAAGTGGCGCTGGAAGAGGGCCGTGCCAACTTGGCCGTGCATTCGCTCAAAGACGTGCCGATGGATTTGCCCGCAGGTTTTGACTTGGCCTGCGTGATGGTGCGTGAAGACCCGCGCGATGCGTGGGTGTCGTCCACTTATGCGCACCTCAACGACTTGCCGCAAGGTGCGGTGGTGGGCACTTCCAGCCTGCGTCGCACCGTGTTGCTGCGCGCGTTGCGCCCCGACTTGAAGATCGAACCCCTGCGCGGCAACTTAGACACCCGCCTGCGCAAGTTGGACGAAGGCCAGTACGACGGCATCGTGCTGGCCGCTGCGGGCTTGAAGCGCCTGGGGCTTGAAGCCCGCATTCGCCATGTCTTTGACACCGCCGAGATGCTGCCTTCCGCTGGCCAAGGCGCGCTCGGCATTGAAGTGCGCAGCGCCAGCCCTGACGTGGCCCAGGCGCTGGCCCCCCTGGCCGATACCGCCACCTGGTTGGCGGTGACGGCCGAGCGTGCGGTCAGCCGCACCATGGGTGGCAGCTGTTCCATGCCCTTGGCCGCGCACGCCATCTGGCGCGACGGCGTGTTGCATTTGCAAGCCGCTTGGGGCGACCCAACGGGCGCGCCTGTGTTGTTGCGCGCCGAGGGTGATTTGGCGCTCAACCAAGCGGCCCCCAACGCGCAAGCACTGGCGCGGGCATTGGGCGAGTCGGTGGCGGCCCAACTGCAGGCCCAAGGCGCGGCTTAAGGTCTGTGGTGAACGCGATGCGTGTCGTGGTCACCCGTCCAGCCAGCGATGCCGCGACATGGGTGGCGGCGCTCGAGGCTGCAGGCCATTCAGCCCTGAGCCTGCCCTTGATCGACATTGCCGCGGTGTCCCACAGCGATGCCATTGACCATGCCTGGACCCAATGGCCGCAGTGGCAAGCGGCGATGTTTGTCAGCGCCCAAGCGGTGCGTTTCTTTTTTGCACGCCAGCCCCAAGGCGTGCAGCTCGGTGTGCATCTCACGCGTTGCTGGGCCACTGGTCCCGGGACTCGCAAGGCACTGCTTCAAGCGGGTGTACCCCCCAGCCTGATCGACAGCCCGCCCGAGACGACCGGGCAGTTCGACTCCGAAGCGCTCTGGCAGGGGGTGACGTCGTCGGTGCGGTCAGGGGTGCCTGTGCTGGTCGTGCGTGGCACAGAGGCCGATCGCGCTGACCCGCAGCTTGCCGTGGATCACACCGGCGTGGGACGTGATTGGTTGTCCAAGCAGCTGCTGGCAGCCCGGGTGCCTGTGCACTATGTGGTGGTGTACCAGCGCCAAGCGCCCGCATGGACGGATGAACAGCGCGCGCAGGCAGCCCTTGCCGCCAGCGACGGCAGCGTGTGGCTGCTCAGCAGCTCGCAAGCGGTGGCCAATTTGCACCACAGCTTGCCGCAGCAAGACTGGTCGCAGGCACGCAGCATTGCCACCCATGCGCGCATCGCTCAGGCCGCGCACGACATAGGCTTTGCCGAGGTTCGCCTGTCAAGGCCTGTGTTGGCCGATGTGATGGCCTCATTAGAATCCTTGGCATGAAGCCTGAGCACGTCGAAACGCCCCTGAACCCCGTCCCTGAACCTGCGTCCAAAGGCAACGCACACCTGCCGCCGGTGAAACCGCTGGTTGCTGCGATCTGGTGGACGCGCAGCGTGGCACTGCTGGCGCTGGTGGGCGCCGTCGGCGTGGTGGCGATGTGGTTCAAGTTGTCGGGCATCCAAGAGCAATTGGCAAGGCAAAGTGCCGACACGGGCAGTCAAGCCGTGCAAGCGCGTGTGAGCGCCAAACAAGCCGAAGAACTGGCCCGCGAGACCGCTGCCCGTTTGGCGGTGACCGACGCCAAATTGAGCGAGGTGTCTTTGCAGCGCAGCCAACTCGAAGAGCTGATGCAAAGCCTGTCGCGCTCGCGCGATGAGAATTTGGTGGTCGACATCGAGTCGGCGGTGCGCCTGGCACAACAACAGTCGCAGCTCACGGGCAGCGTTCAGCCCTTGTTGGCCGCGCTCAAGTCGGCCGAGCAACGCTTGACCAAGGTGGCGCAGCCTCGCTTGGCACCGGTGCTACGGGCCATCTCGCGTGACATTGAGCGCATCAAATCGACCGCCGTGACCGACACCCCCAGTTTGTTGATCAAGCTCGATGATTTGGT
>CANFJA010000153.1 GCA_947447235.1 Comamonadaceae bacterium | reverse complement strand
CCTTTCTTTTTCAACCTACACGGAGCTTCACCATGTTTTCAACCGCCATTGCCGGTAGCCTGCCCAAACCCGAGTGGTTGGCCGAGACCCACAAACTGTGGCCCAAGTGGCACGCTGAAGGTGACGCCTTGCGCCAGGCCAAAGCCGATGCCACGCTGTTGTGGATCAAAGCCCAAGAAGACGCGGGTTTGGATGTGATTGGCGACGGCGAACAATCGCGTCAACACTTTGTGCACGGGTTTTTGGAGCAGGTCGAAGGCATCGACTTTGAAAACAAAGTGACCATGGGCATTCGCAACAACCGCTACGACGCGCAAGTGCCCCAGGTCATTGCCCCCTTGCGACTCAAAGGCCGCGTGCATGCGTTTGAAGCGCAACTGGCGCGTGCCCACACCCAGAAAAAACTCAAGTTCACCTTGCCCGGCCCCATGACTATTGTGGATACCGTGGCCGACCGTTTTTACGGCGAGGGCGAAGAGGGCCGCATCAAGATGGCGTTTGCCTTTGCTGAGCTGTTGAACCAGGAAGCCCTGGCCTTGCAAGCCGATGGCGTGGACATCATCCAATTTGACGAACCTGCCTTCAACGTCTATTTGGACCAAGCCGCAGACTGGGGCGTCAAAGCCTTAGAGCGTGCCGCGCAAGGCCTGACCTGCACCACCGCCGTTCACATTTGCTATGGCTATGGCATCGAAGCCAACAACAACTGGAAGAAAACCTTGGGCGACGAATGGCGCCAGTACGAGAAGGTGTTTCCAGCCTTGGCCAAGAGCAGCATCCAGCAAGTGAGTTTGGAGTGTTACCACTCGCATGTGCCACCCGAAATGATGGCGTTGCTGGAAGGCAAAGACGTGATGGTGGGGGTGATTGATGTGGCGAGTGATGTGATTGAAACGCCCGAGCAAGTGGCCGACACCATTGGCCGCGCTTTGCAGTTTGTGCCTAAGCACCGTTTGATTGCTTGCACCAATTGCGGCTTGGCACCGATGAGCCGTGAAGTGGCGACCAAGAAGCTCCAAGCCTTGGCGGCTGGTGCCGCGTTGGCGCGTCAGCGTTACGCCTGAGATTTTTCTTTGGCGATGTTGGGGGAGGTGTTTGGGTGTCTGTTGCCGCTCATGTCCCCCGATTCAGGCTGCGCCTGAATCTCCTCCTTGACTTCGCTGCAATAGACGCCCGGATACCTTTTTTGCTCAAGACAAGTGCCTGACGCAGGCACGCCAAACCCTCAGGATCAGACGGCGTGGGTGTCTTGTGAAGCGAAGTAAAGGAGGAGAGTCTTGCAGCATGCAAGACTCGGGGGACATGAGCGGCACAAGGCACCCACGTCGTCTGGTCCGTGCGAATTAAAAACAGCCAGTAACGTGCGCTACAAAGGCGGGAATTTAAGAGCAGGTGCTCCCACCGCAGCCATGAATCTCACCTTGAGGCAAGCCCTCAGGCTTGGATACCACCCCTGTGGCTTCGTCATAGCCCACACCGCGCAGGTGCAGTGCCAAGGCCGCATCCATCGTTTGGGCGTGTTGCGGAAACCACAGACCCAACTCGTGCGCCATTTGACGCACCAACGCCAAATCACCTTGCTCTTTGCCACGCTTGAGGCCTTCGCGCATCACCTGCAAGATCACGTTGTGTTGCATGCTGTGACAGTTGCTCGACGAGAAGTGCGTGTCCGCCATCCAGCGGTCTTCGCTGCCAAAGTGTTCCTCGGTGTGCGCGATCAAGGCCACAAACCGCTCCAGAAGCACATCGTCTTCGGCCATTTCGGTGGCGCCCAGCAGGTCGACAAACTCACGGTGGGTGTCGTCCATGAAGTCAAGCTCCAGCCCTAAGGCGTCACTCCATGCCAAGGTGGGCGCACGTGCGGTGGTGAAGTCGAGGGTGTCTGTGGTCATGGGTGGGCACTCCAAATGTCAAGGGTCAGAGCATAAATTGAAACGCAGATCTCTGGCTTGCGTTAAGTCAAGCGCGAGACGCGCAAAAGCAATGGGCCTCGAGCGACTCAGGCCGGGTCTTTGAGCAAGGTGCGCAGCCACATCACGAAGCGATGAGGGTAGGCGGGCTCGACCCAAAAAATGGCACCTGTCACCACGGCATTGGCCACGCCCGTACACAACATCACTTCGGGAATGGTCAGGCCCGCGCTCAGCAAGGCTCCGGCGATCAACGCGCTGGCGATCATGAACAAGGCGTTGAGGATGTTGGTCGCCGCAATCACCCGAGCGCAGTGGTCTTGGGGGCTGGTCAGCTGCACCCAGGCATACATGGGCACGCTGTACAGACCGGTGAACAGGCTCAGCAGAGACAAGTCGGCCATCACCCGCCAATGTGCGGTTTGGCTGATAAACGCAGATATATCCATGGGCGCAGCTGCAGGCAAATGCCGCACCGCAAAGAACAAGTCGATACAAAACACGCTCATGCCGATAGCGCCCAGCGGTACCAAACCGATTTCAACTTGACGTCGACTCAACCTTTCGCACAGCAAAGCCCCTGTGCCAATTCCGAGGGAGAACAACACCAGCAGCAGCGAGGCCACATGGGCGTCGCCGTGCAACACCTCTTTGGCAAAGCTGGGGAATTGGCTCAAAAAGGTGGCGCCAAAAAACCACATCCAGCTGATGCCCAGCAAGGTGTGAAACACGCTGCGGTTGGCACGTGCCAACCGCAGGTTGTGCCAGGTCTCGGTGAACGGGTTCCAGTTGATGCGCAACAGCGGTGCCAAGGCGCGCCCCGGTGGAATCATCGCACTGGCAAAACGCCCCAGTGCAGCAAGCGCCAAGCAGGCTGCTGACACGCTGGTGGGCCCAACGTCTGGCCAGGCGATCAACAAGCCGCCGGCCACATTGCCCAACAAAATAGCGACAAACGTGCCCATCTCCACCATGCCATTGCCACCCGTGAGCTCTTGCGCATTCAGCACACGGGGCAGGTAGGCAAACTTCACCGGGCCAAACAAGGTGGAGTGCACGCCCATCAAAAAAATGCAGCCCAACAAGGTGGCGGTTTGATGGCTGGCAAAACCCCAGGCGGCCAGCGCCATGATGGCGATTTCAAAGTTTTTGACCCAGCGCATCAGCGCGATGGGGTCGTATTTGTCGGCCAATTGGCCGCTGGTGGCTGAGAACAGCAAGAAGGGCAGGATGAACACCGCCCCAATCACCAAGCCCGCCAGGCTGGGGGGCAGCCAGTCGATGCTGAGTTGGTAGGTGACCAACACGGTGAACGCAAACTTGAACAGGTTGTCGTTCGCAGCCCCGCAAAACAGAGTCCAAAAAAAAGGCCCAAACCGACGTTGGCCCAACAACGCAAACTGGTGTGTGGCGTCTGTGGGGGCAGCGTCGACGGGGCCCATGGTGCTTACATGCGCTCGAAGATGGCGGCAATGCCTTGGCCGCCGCCAATGCACATGGTCACCAGGGCGTATTTGCCTTGGATGCGTTGCAGTTCATACAAGGCTTTGACGGTGATCAAGGCACCGGTGGCCCCGATGGGGTGGCCCAGCGAAATGCCCGAACCATTGGGGTTGACCTTGGCCGGGTCAAAGCCGAGTTCTTGGCTCACGGCGCAGGCTTGGGCGGCAAAGGCTTCGTTGGCTTCAATCACATCCATGTCGTGGACCGTCAAGCCGGCTTTTTGCAAGGCCAAGCGCGAGGCCGACACCGGGCCCATGCCCATGATCTTGGGTTCTAAGCCGGTGTGCGCGTAGGCCACCAGACGGCCCAGTGGTTTGGCACCACGGGCTTGTGCGGTCTTGGCTTCCATCAGCACCACAGCGGCGGCGGCGTCGTTGATGCCCGAGGCATTGCCTGCGGTGACAGTGCCGTTTTCTTTGACGAACACGGGCTTCAACTTGGCCATGTCTTCGGGCTTGCAGTTGGGGCGGAAGTGCTCGTCGGTGGCGTAGGCCACATCGCCTTTTTTACTCTTGAGCATCACCGGCACGATTTGGTCTTTGAAATAACCCGCTTCGGTGGCGCGTTGTGCGCGGTTGTGGCTCTCAACGGCCAAGGCATCTTGCATGTCGCGGGTGATGCCAAATTGGGCCGCAATGTTCTCGGCGGTCACGCCCATGTGGATGGTGTGGAAGGGGTCATGCAAGGCACCGACCACCATGTCGACCATCTTGGTGTCGCCCATGCGTGCGCCCCAGCGTGCGCTGAGCGATGCGTAGGGGCCACGGCTCATGTTTTCTGCACCACCGCCAATGGCGATGTCGCAGTCACCCAATAGGATGGCCTGGCTGGCCGACACAATGGCTTGCAAGCCCGAGCCGCACAGGCGGTTCACGTTGAAGGCCGGGGTGGCTTGACCGCAGCCACCGTT
>CANFJA010000152.1 GCA_947447235.1 Comamonadaceae bacterium | reverse complement strand
GCGTCTTTTTCGAGCACCACCACCGACAAGCCCGCCTCACCCAGCAGGTTGGCCAAGCTCGCGCCTGCTGGGCCGTAGCCCATGATTGCGACATCAAACACCATGGCTCAATCCTTCACATAGCCCATGCGCCGCGCCATCTCGGCCTGCCAAGTGGCGCGGCTTTGGAACCTGGGGCGGCTTCGCGCAATGGCCTCGGCGCGGGCCATGATGGCCTCGTCGCTCTGGTGGATGTCAATGGCTTCGCGCAGCGGCTGTTCGCAGTACCACGGCGTGTCCAAGAACACCTCGATGCGGTTGCCCTCGGGGTCGCGGAAGTAAATCGACACCGCATTGCCGTGGGTGGCGCATTGCATGTCGTGCACGCCGTCGACGCGCAAGGCGTGGTCGTGGACCGAGCGCAAGGTGGCCAAGTCCCGCACCCGAAACGACAGCTGGTTGATCAGGTTGAAAGACAGACCTTCAGGGCGGCCGGTGGCCAGCACCACTTGGTGGTGTTCGCTCGGGTCGCGGCTGAGGAACACCAGTTGCACGGTGCCTAAGTTGCCTTCGTCGGTTTGGGTGAATCCCATCACCTCGGTGTAGAACTGCGTCATGCGCGCCAGGTCTGTGACATAAAAGCCCATGTGGCTGAATGCCAAAGCGCTTTGTTCTTGAAGAAGTGGGTTGCGTGTCATAGATTCCCTCGGGTAAACACCTAAAAACATATCAAATTATCATAATTTGACAAAGTGAATGTATTTTATGATCTGTTTTTGAAAAATCAACCCCTCATAGACATTCAGGAGACTTCCCATGACTTTGTTTCGCCGATCATTTGGCATGGCTGCTGTTTGCGCCGCCGTGTGTGCTGCCGCCGGTGCCTACGCGCAGGCCCAAGACTATCCCAGCAAAGCGATTCGCATCATTGCGCCTTTCCCGGTGGGCACCGGCCCGGATGCCAACACCCGTGAAATTGCTTTGGAATTGACCAAGGTGCTGGGCCAGCCGGTGGTGGTGGAGAACCGCCCAGGCGCCTCCAACATGATCGGCATGGAGGCAGGTGCCAAGGCCGCCCCTGACGGCTACACCTTGGTGATGGGGGCCACCAGTTCCTTGTCGGTGGTGCCGCACCTCTACAACAAAGTGCCTTACAACGTCGAGCGTGACTTTGCCCCCATCAGCTTGGTGGGCTTGCTCAACACAGCCTTGATTGCCAACCCCGGTGTGACGCAAAACACGGCCCGCGAGTTGATTGCGCACCTCAAAACGCAGCCCGAGAGCATGGCCGCTGCCACCTTAGGCCCAGGCAGTTACTACCACTTGGCCGGTGAATGGTTTGGTTTTGGCTCGGGCACCAAAATCAAGTTCATCCCGTACAACACCACCAGCCCGTATGCCGATTTGGTGGCAGGCCAAGTGCAGCTGATGTTCGATGCCTTGCCCGCAGCGGTTGGCAATGTGCGGGCTGGCAAGTTGAAGTTGCTGGCGCTGACAGGCAAGACCCGTCATCCCAACTTTCCCGATGTCCCCACGTTCGCGGAAGCGGGCTTGCCTGACTACACGCCCACCGCGTGGATCGGTTTGCTCGCACCTGCTGGCACATCACCGGCCATTGTGGAAAAGCTCTCTGCGGCCATGCAAAAAGCCACCACCCAAAACCCCGCCTTGATTGAGAAATGGCGCTCATATGGCGGTGAGTTGAAAGCCATGACGCCAAGTGAGTTCAGTGCATTTTTAAAGACTGACTCTGCCAAGTGGGGCCAGGTGGTTCGACAAGCCAATGTCAAACTCGATTGAGGCACACGCAACGCAGAGCCACAGAAAACGTTGACTTAAATATTTAAATATTCAGGTCAACACGCGTTCTTCGGGGGCCGTTGTAGATGCACTCCAGATCACTGGAGCTGTTCAACAACCGGAAGGAAACTTTTATGAACAAGCTGATTGCCTCTTTGATCGTAGGTGCTTTTTCTGCTGCTGCGTTGGCTTCAACACCAGCGACTTCAGCCGTGAGCTCAACCAGCCCTGTTGACGCTTCAGCCACTGCCAAGACTCAAGCCAAGCACACCAGCGTCAAACCGAAACCTGCAACCAAGAAAGCTGAAGCCGTTAAGTAAGCCGACGGCCAGGCCTATGTGGTGTGGGCGTTGTCCAGTGCTGCAGCACTGGCAATCACCCCACCCCCTAAGCACACCTCACCGTCATACAACACCGCGGATTGACCGGGTGTGACGGCCCATTGAGGTTCATCAAAGGCGAGCGCAAGCTCGCCTTTGTCGTTGTAGCGCAAGGTGCATGGCGCATCGTTTTGGCGGTAGCGCGTTTTGGCGGCAAAGCGTCCTGGCGCTGGCGCTGTGGGCGCGCACCAACTCAAGTCGTCTGCGCTGAGGCGCTCGGACAACAACCAAGGATGGTCATGGCCTTGCACCACGAACAAGGTGTTGTGTACCAAGTCTTTGCGGGCCACAAACCATGGTGCATGGTCGCCGCTGCCGCGTTGGGCGCCCTTGTCTTTGATGCCGCCTATCCCTAAGCCCTGGCGTTGGCCCAAGGTGTAAAAGCTCAGGCCCACATGGGTGCCAAGTGTGCGGCCGCGCTCATCTTGGATGGGACCGGGAGCGTTGGCGATGTAGCGGTTGAGGAACTCTCTGAAGGGGCGCTCGCCAATGAAGCAAATGCCCGTGGAGTCTTTTTTCTTGGCGTTCGGTAAACCAATCTCGCTGGCGATGCGGCGCACTTCGGTTTTGTGCAGCTCACCGACGGGGAACCAAGTTTTCGAGAGTTGCGTTTGGTGGAGGCGGTGCAAAAAGTAGCTTTGGTCTTTGCTGGCGTCGAGGCCCTTGAGCAATTGAAACTCAGGGCCTGTGGAGGCGGTGATTTCGCGCACGCGCGCATAGTGACCG
This sequence comes from Comamonadaceae bacterium, assembly GCA_947447235.1. Taxonomy (GTDB): domain Bacteria; phylum Pseudomonadota; class Gammaproteobacteria; order Burkholderiales; family Burkholderiaceae_C; genus Limnohabitans. The sequence continues at coordinate 1,447 of CANFJA010000152.1, read as the reverse complement.
GTGGCAATTTTGTCGGCACCCACCGAAAACGCGTGGTCTAAAAAGGCTTTGAATTTGATCTCGGCGTTACACAAGATGTCGGGGTTGGGGGTGCGCCCGCCCTGGTACTCGCGCAAGAATTCGGCAAAGACGCGGTCTTTGTATTCAGCCGCGAAGTTGACGTGTTCGATCTCAATGCCCAGTACATCGGCGACTGCCGCGGCATCGACGAAGTCGACGTTGGATGAGCAGTAGTCGCTGTCATCGTCGTCTTCCCAGTTTTTCATGAAGATACCCACCACTTCGTGGCCTTGTTGCTTGAGAAGGTAGGCGCTGACCGCAGAGTCGACGCCGCCACTCAAGCCCACCACCACGCGCTGTTTCTTCGTCATGGGTGAGACAAATTGAGCCTGTCGCTGACGCTGGGGTCGGTGTAGACCAGTTCCATCGGAAAGCGCTGGCCTCTTGCATGGTCTTCAATGCAGCGCAGCACCAAAGGGCTGCGCAGCCGGTGGCTGTTGGCGCGCACTTCGTCGGGCGTCATCCATAGCGTGCGCTCGATGCCCGTGTCGAGCGTTGCCCCAGGCACAGCATCACCCAAGTCGCCGCAGTAGGCAAAGCGCAAGTAAGTGATGTCTTCAGCGGCGTGGTCTGCGCGCGCAGGTCGCTGGAAGCGCGACATGTAGATTCCGACCAAGTCGGTGGGTGTGAAGTGGTGGGTGGTTTCTTCCAACGCCTCACGTGCGCAGCCTGCCTCGGGCGCTTCGCCGGGGTCGAGGTGGCCTGCGGGGTTGTTCAAACGCAGGCCTTCGGGCGTGTGTTCTTCGATCAAGAGGTAGCGACCGTCGCGCGCAATGATGGCGGCGACGGTGACACTGGGTTTCCAACGGGTCATCATGGGCCCATTATCTTTCGGGTAAGTCCATGTCGGGGTGGGGGTGTTTATGGTGTAACCTTTCGGCAATCTGACAACAACACAATCCCCCCTTAGGAGTTGCTCATGCTGATAGGCGTGCCCGTCGAAACGACGGCCGGTGAAACCCGTGTGGCGATAACGCCCGAGACGGCCAAAAAACTCATGGCGCAGGGTCACACCGTGCGCATTCAATCAGGTGCCGGTGTGGCCGCCAGCGTGACCGATGCCGCCTATGCGGCGGTGGGGGCTGAGCTGGTCGATGCCGCCACTGCTTGGGGCTGCGACTTGGTGCTCAAGGTGCGAGGCCCGTCTGAGTCAGAAACCTCTCTCATCAAAGCGGGCAGCGCCGTGGTGGGCATGTTGGAGCCCTTCAATGCGCCTGGGTTGCAGCGCTTGGCCGCTGCGGGTGCCACGGGCTTTGCCCTAGAGGCTGCACCGCGCACCACCCGTGCGCAGAGCATGGATGTGTTGTCATCCCAAGCCAACATTGCGGGCTACAAGGCGGTGATGCTGGCAGCAGACACGTACCAGCGTTTTTTCCCGATGCTCATG
>CANFJA010000151.1 GCA_947447235.1 Comamonadaceae bacterium | reverse complement strand
GGCTTGTACACGGTGGTGGGTAAAACCTTCATGCCCACGATGGACGAGGGCGACATCATCGTGCAGCTGCAAAAGCTGCCCTCGATCTCGCTCGAAGCGTCGCTCGAAATGGACACCCGAGTGCAACAAGCCATGTTGGCCAAGGTGCCCGAAGTCAAAGCGGTGGTGGCGCGCACCGGCTCGGACGAGTTGGGGCTCGACCCCATGGGCTTGTACGAAACCGACACGTTTTTGGTGCTCAAACCCAAAAGTGAATGGCGCGGCAACAAAGAAGACATCGTGGCCGAGTTGCGCACGGTGCTCGAAGGTTTTCCGGGGCTGGTGTACGGCTTCACACAACCGATTGAAATGCGCGTGTCCGAAATGCTGACGGGCACACGCGGCGATGTGGCGATCAAGATCTTTGGCACCGACCTGACCCAGTTGCAAGAAGCCGCGCAGCGCGTGGCCGACGCCATGCGCAGCATCCCTGGTGCGGGCGAAGTGATTGCCCCCAAGGGCGATGGCTTGCAGTACTTGTCGGTCGAGGTCAACCGCACGCTGGCAGGCGAAGCGGGCCTGAGTGTGGAGGCGGTTCAGCAAGCCTTGAAAAACCAAGTCGAGGGCGAAGCCCTGGGTTATGTGTTGCAAGACGGTGTGCGCGCCCCGCTCACGCTCAAAGGCAACGACGCCGTGCGCCACAGCCCCGAAGCCTTCAAAAACCTGCGCTTGGTGGCGCCCAATGGCAGCAGCTGGACCGCAGGCAGTTTGGCCACCATCGCCGTGGTGGATGGCCCGATTCGGGTGGACCACGAGCAAAGTGCGCGCTTCACCACGGTGCAGGTGTCGGTGGACGGGCGCGACTTGGGTGGCTATGTGCAAGACGCACAAGCGGCTGTGGCCGCGCTGAACCTGCCCAAGCACTTGCGCGTGGTGTGGGGCGGTCAGTTTGAAAACCAACAACGCGCTGCGGCACGTTTGGCCTTGGTGATCCCCGCAGCACTGGTGTTGATTTTTGGCATCTTGGTGCTCACCTTTGGCTCGGTGGTGCAAGCGGGCATTATTTTTGTGAACATCCCGTTTGCCTTGGTCGGCGGGGTGGTGGCGCTGGCCGTGTCGGGTGAGTATGTGTCGGTGCCCGCATCAGTGGGCTTCATTGCACTGCTGGGCATCGCGGTGCTCAACGGCGTGGTGATGGTGACGCACTTCAACGAGCGGTTGATGGAAGGTGAAGACCTGGCCACCGTGGTGCGCTTGGGCTCTGAGCGGCGCTTGCGCCCGGTGTTGATGACGGCCGTGATCACCGCACTCGGCATGATCCCCTTGCTGTTTGCCACCGGGCCCGGTTCTGAAATTCAACGCCCCTTGGCGGTGGTGGTCACGGGCGGGTTGTTGACGTCGACGCTCTTGACCTTGCTGCTGCTGCCCAAAATTTTTGAACGATTGGGTGCGGCCAACAGCATCGGCGAGGCTTGGCACACGCTGGTGCAGCACACGCCGTGGTTGTCGCGCTGGTTCACGAGGAGAGCGTCATGAAACATTGGCTGTGTGTGAGTTTTTTCTGCAGCTTGGCTGCGCAGGCCAGCCCCGAATTGGCGCCTTACTTGCCTGCAGAGGCGGTGGCCAAAGAGGCCTTGATTCAATCACCCTTGCTGCAGCAAGCACGAGCCAGAAAGCAAGCCTTGGGCTTGCGCGCACAAGCCATTGACGCCGGCAGTGCCGAGTTCAGCGTGCGGGCCCTGCAACAGCGGCGCAGCATCAACGCCACCGGTGAACGCTATGGCGAGTCGAGCGTGAGCTTGGAGCGCCCAGTGCGTCTGTGGGGCAAGCGTGGCATCGACGCAGAGTTGGCCCAGCAAACCCAAGCCTTGGCCGACATTGAATACGCAGACGCTGTGCATGAAGCCAGCCGCGAGTTGCTCAAGCATTGGTTTGCTTTCCTGCGCGCAGCAACCCTAAACGCCAACGCCAACACCACCCTGGAGTTGGCTCACGCCCATCAGCGTCTGGCCGGCGTGCGTTTGAAACACGGTGAGATTTCGCAGCTGGACGCGCAGTTGGCACAAGCTGAATTGCAGCGCACCGAAGCGGCATGGCAACTGAGCCAAGCGGAGCTGAGCGCTGCCAGCACGGCATTGGAACGCCGTTACCCGTCCCTGCCCTTGCCCAAGCTCAACGCCACACAGCTGTTGCGTCAGTCCGAGTTGCCTGCGCCATTCGAACAACCGGCTGTCTTGCAAGCCGCGTTTTTGCAAACCAACCACGAGCTCAACATGCTGCGCATCGACGCACAACGCTTGCGCTTGCACGCTCAACGCGTCAACCGCGACCGCTGGCCTGACCCCACGCTGGGCATCTTCAGCGCGCGCGACCGTGCCGGCGCCGAGCAAGTCACGGGCGTGAGTGTGGCCATCGCGTTTGCGGGTGACGCACGCAGCTACCAAGGCCAAGCGGCGCTGGCCGAGGCACAAGCCGCAGACGACAAAGTGGCCACGATGCAACGCACCCTGAGTGCGGCCTTTGACGCCACCTTGGCCCAGTACCAGCACAAACGCATGGCCGCAGCGCAGTTGCAACGGGCGGCGCAAACACAAACCTTGGCGGCTGAAAAATCACGCACGGCGTTCACGCTGGGTGAGCACAGCATGTCCGACATGCTGACCATCGCGCGCGTGGCCAATGACAACCGCTTGGCAGCCGATTTGATACGCGTCGAAGTGATTGAGCTGCTGGCCAGTGTGCGACTGGATTTGCATGAAATATGGGACTTTGACGACTAAGGCCTAGCAGCACACATACAGATCATGCGCAGAAACAAGTCGCAGCATGAGCGACAGCTTTACATCCGCAACACGAAGCGCTAGGGCAACTCGGCTTTGTCGGCATCGTCACAATGGTGTCAAATACTTCAACTATCATCGAAATATGAAGTCCACAGATGTCATTGACGCATTGGCGGCGTTGGCCCAAGCCTCACGCCTCGAAATTTTTCGCGCCTTGGTGGTGGCTGGCCATGAAGGCCTGACCCCAGGCGTCATGTCAGAGCGCTTGGGTGTGGCTGCCAACACCTTGTCGTTTCACCTCAAAGAGTTGATGCAGGCCAACTTGGTCAGTCAACAAAGGATGGGGCGCCATCTGATCTACCGCGCCGAGTTTGAACACATGAATGAGGTGTTGGCCTACCTCACACAAAACTGCTGCCAAGGCCAAACCTGTGCGAGTTCACCCAACATCGCTTGCCAGGTTTAATTTTTAGAAAGTCCACCGCATGACCACCGTACCCCAGCCATTGAATGTTTTGTTCTTGTGCACGCACAACTCAGCGCGCAGCATCTTGGCAGAAGCGCTGCTCAACCACATGGGCCAAGGACGCTTCAAGGCCTACTCGGCTGGCAGCAGCCCGCGTGACAACCAGCAGCCCCACCCTTTGGGCTTGCAAGTGCTCGAACACGCGGGTGTGTCCACCACAGGTCTGCACAGCAAAACCTGGGAGGTGTTCGCAGATTCTGACGCGCCCCACATGGACTTGATCATCACCGTGTGCGACAACGCGGCGGGCGAAGTGTGCCCGGTGTGGCCGGGTCACCCCGCCACCGCGCACTGGGGCTACCCCGACCCTTCCGAAGGTGACAAAAGCGAGGCCGACAAGCTGGCAGCATTTCGACACACCTTGCACGCCATCCAACAGCGTTTGAATTTGTTGATCAATTTACCCGCCGACAAACTGGCCCACACCGTCCTTGAAACCAGCGCCCGCGCTTTGAGTACCTCATGAATATCTTTGAACGTTTCCTCACCGTCTGGGTGTTTTTGTGCATCGTCGTGGGCATTGCCCTGGGGCAGTGGATGCCCGATGTGTTTCAAACCATTGGCCGCTTAGAAGTGGCACAGGTGAATTTACCAGTGGGCTTGCTAATTTGGGTGATGATCATCCCCATGCTCATGAAGGTCGACTTTGCTGCACTGGGCCAAGTGCGCCAACACCTCAAAGGCATCGGTGTGACTTTGTTTGTGAACTGGTTGGTCAAGCCTTTTTCGATGGCTTTGTTGGGCTGGTTGTTCATACGCCATCTGTTTGCGCCACTGCTGCCCGCAGACCAACTCGACAGCTACATCGCGGGTTTGATTTTGCTGGCCGCCGCGCCTTGCACCGCGATGGTGTTTGTGTGGAGCCGCCTCACGCATGGCGACCCTTTGTTCACCCTGTCACAAGTAGCTTTGAACGACAGCATCATGGTGGTGGCCTTTGCACCGCTGGTGGCTTTTTTGCTGGGACTGTCAGCCATCACCATTCCCTGGGACACGCTGCTCACGTCGGTAGTGCTGTACATCGTGATTCCTGTGGCTCTGGCACAGGGGTGGCGCAAAGCGCTGTTGGCGCAGAGCCAAGAACACTTTGAGGCGACCGTGGCGCGCATTGGCCCGTGGTCGATCAGCGCGTTGTTGGCTACTTTGGTGTT
>CANFJA010000150.1 GCA_947447235.1 Comamonadaceae bacterium | reverse complement strand
CCGGCACTGGTGTTGAAAAACTCGGCGGCAAACTGCATCACATTGCCCACACCGCCTGAGCCGTAGTTGAGCTTCTCGGGCCGTGCCTTGGCATCGGCAATGAACTCTTGCAAGGTGTTGGCCTTCACGCTCGGGCCCACCGCCACCACAAACCCCACGCTGTTGGCCACCAAGGTGATGGGCGTGAAGTCTTTCACAGGGTCGTAGCTCAAGCTGGGTGACACCACGGGTAAGCTGGCGTGGCTCGAGGAGGTGTTGAGCAGCGTGTAGCCATCGGGCGCCGACTTGGCGACCACCCCGGTGCCAATGGCGCCGCCGGCCCCCGCACGGTTGTCGATGACGAAATTCTGGCCCAGCGATGGCGCCATTTTTTGGTTCAAGGTGCGGCCAATGAAGTCCATCGGTCCCCCCGCCACATACGGCACGACCATGCGAATCGGGTGATTCGGATAATCTTTTTGTGCCGTTTGGGCCTGTGCCAAGCCGCTGCACAGCAGCATGCAAACCATCCAACGTCGTGCCATCGTGTGTGTCATGACCTACCTTTGAAAAAATAAAAACGAATTCATGTCATGCGATCGCGCTGCGCCAATTGTGGAAACAAGCGCAACCACAACACAGCCACCACCACAGTGCCCACACCGCCAAACACCACCGAACCCACCGGGCCCATCCAGGCCGCGGTAGCGCCAGATTCAAACTCACCAAGCTGGTTCGAAGCACCGATGAAAACGCCGTTGACCGCGGCCACACGGCCACGCATGTCATCGGGGGTTTCCATTTGCATCAAGGTCAAACGGGTGACGACGCTGATGTTGTCTGCAGCACCTGTGACCGCCAGAGCCGCCAGCGACAACCAGAAACTCTCTGACATGCCAAACACCACGGTGGCCAAGCCATACACGCCCACCGCCATCAACAAACGGTGACCCACGCGACGCTGCATGGGCCAGCGCGCCAAAGCCAGCGACATCAACAAAGCGCCCACCGCCGGCGCAGCGCGCAACAGCCCCAAACCTTGAGGACCGACATGCAAAATGTCGCGTGCATAAATGGGCAGCAAAGCGGTGGCGCCACCCAGCAGCACCGCAAACAAGTCCAAGGCCATGGCCCCCAGTAACACAGGTCGCTCACACACAAAGCCCACACCTGCCAACACAGTACGCCAGGTGGCTGCGGTTTGAGTGGGTCGGTGCGGCAACACCACCCACCAGGTCAACACAAACGCGGTGATCAGCAACACCGCGCAGGTGGTGTAGACCGTGTGTGCGCCCGCCACATACAACAACCCGCCCAAGGCTGGACCGCCAATGACGGCGGCTTGCACCCCGCTTGAGCTCAAGGCCACAGCAGGCTGCAACAAATGGCTGGGCACCAACATGGGCGTGATGGCTTGTTGTGCCGGCATTTGAAATGCGCGTGCAACACCTAGCACCACCGACAAAGCAAAAATCAACTCACGGTTGGCAAAGTCCCCTTGCGTGGCCAGCACCAACAACACCGCCACAGCGGCTTGGGCCAACATACACACCGCAAAAATACGGCCGCGGTGCAAACGGTCGGCCGTATGACCCGCAGGCAACGTCATCAGCAAAGCGGGGATGAATTGAAACAAGCCCACCAAGCCAAGGTCCCAGGCACTCGAGGTCATCTCATACACATGCCAGGCCACCGCCAACATCAGCATTTGATTGGCCGTGATCCCCACCAAACGGGCAAACCAGAAGCGCAAAAATTGGCTCTGTTTCAACAGGGCAGAAAAGGAATTGGTACTCATAAAGGGTTCAACGTTCAGGCCAGCCAACCGTAGCTCATGATCAACAAAGTGCCCGTCAGCAAAGCGGGCACCAAGCGGCGCTGCGGGTGTGACACCATCACTGCCACGCTGATGGCACACACGCCCAAGCGCACCACCATCGGAACTTGGGCCAGCACGCCAATCGGCATCAAAATCATGCGCACAGTCAGCGCGGCCACCATGGCGTAGGTCACGGCAGACAACCAGCGAAAAATCTCGCTCTCTTGGTTGATTTGGTCTGACAGCAGCACGCCGATGGCACGGCAGAAATAGGTGCCCACACTGGCGCCCACCAAGGCCAACCAGGGCGTCCAGCCTTGCAACTCGGCACTCATGCGCGAACCTCTTGCTTGGCGGGTCGCCACCAACGGCGGTCCACCCAATAGGCCAAGGAACCACCCACTAAACCGGTGGTCAACAAACTGGTGTCGCTGTCCCACAGGAAAAACAAGGGGCCGAGCACGCAACCCAAGGCAATGGCCAATCGGTTGCCCCAAGGCTTGACCTCAGTGAAAGTGAGCAAAAAAAACAAGGGGTTCAAAAACACCAGCGCCAGAGTGACCGGTGGCGACACCCAACCTGCCACTTGGTAGCCCAACCACGTGCCTGGCACGGACACCAGCCAGCACGGGACAGCCAGGCCTAAAAAATAAGCCAAGCGATGTTTGGCAGGCATGGTCTGAAACTCACGCATCGACACCGCCCAAGCGGTCATGGCCAACACATGCACCGCAGCATACAAACGGTTGTTGCGGTCACGGCGATGGAACTGAGGAAACAAGGTCACCGTCATCGTGATGAAGCGCGACGACGACAAAGTCACCGCCAACACCATGGCAAACAAGGACGATCCGGTGACCAGCATTTCAAACAACACCACCTGCCCGGGCAAGGCAAACATCAACAGGCTGCTGCCCAACATCAGCCACAGGTCAAAGCCGTTGCTTTGGCCCATGGCGCCAAAACCCACCATGCCCGCAAACAGCACGGCCATGGGCGCGCCAAGTGCAGCGTGAATGCCGGCCACAAAGGCAGCCCGGCGGTTGGCAAACCGTGTCACTGTCATCGCTGTCACCGGCGTCAGTCTGGCTGAACGCCAGCCTTGATCAACAAGGGATTGAGCGTGTCAATCTCGTGCTTCAAATGGGCCCGCAAATAGTCTGGCCGTGCCTTGTCTGGCGTGACGGGCAAAGCCCCCAGCGCACCTAAGCGCGATTTGACATCCGGGTCTTTGGTGGCCGCCTGCAACGCGGCCGTGAGTTTGTCAATCACAGCTTTGGGCGTGCCCTTGGGCGCGTACAAGCCAAACATGATGCTGATGTCAAAGCCGGAAATGCCCAATTCAGGCAATGCAGGCAAATCGGGCAGTGACGCCAAACGGGATTTGCCTGCCACCACATAAGCCTTGACGCGGCCACTGGCCTGCGCCGGGGTGGTGCTGGTGGTTTGGTCGCACATCACATCGAGTTGGCCGCCCATCACATCGTTCAAAGCCGGGGCTGCGCCCTTGTAGGGCACCGAAGTCAACTGCACATTGAGGGCGTTCATGAACATCAGGCTGCACAAATGCGAAGCAGACCCCACCCCCGCATGGCCCATGCTGAGCTTGGCGGCGTTGTCGCGCACATAGCCCACGAACTCTTTGGCGTCTTTGGCCGGAAAGTCGCGCCGCGCCACCACCACCATCGGTCCTTCGGTGGCCAGGCCAATCGGTTCAAAGTCGTCCACCGGACTGTAGGAGAGGTTTTTGAACATCGCCAAGTTGGTGGCGTGGCTCACATGGATCATCAACAGCGTGTAACCATCGGGCTTGCTGCGCGCGACTTTGGCCGTGCCAATCGTGCCGGAAGCACCGGCGGTGTTGTCCACCACGATGTTTTGATTCAGCGCTTTTTGCATGGCGGCGGCATAAATCCGTGTGATCACGTCGCCAGGCCCACCGGGCGCATAGGGCATCACCATCGTGATGGGGCGAGCCGGGTAATCTTGAGCCAACAGATGGGGGCTCAATGCAAGCCCCAGCGAGAGCAGGCAGGCCTGCTTGAAAATGCGCATTCGTGTCATGTGGTGCAGCGTATCACGGCCCTCGCCAAGCAGCCCAGAGCGCCCTGAGTACCCGAGTCGTCTGAGGGATAGATTCAAGTTCGCCACCCTCATGCCGATCCATCAGCTAGGAATAGAAAGGAAAAGGTCATGGGCTTGAATGTCAGCAGCATCAACAGCAACCGCCCCTCGGCCAAGGTGTACCCACCGATTTCCAAAGTGTCACGCGTGACCAAGGGTGCCACCCCGATTCAAGAGGTCGATGGCCCGTTTCCTTCCAGCAGCCTTGATGAAATGGGCTTGAGCAACGCCAACAGCGCGAGCGGCGACACCTCTGCATCGGTGTTGTATGAAGGCAAAGGCAGCGAAGTCGACGTTTACGTGTGAAGCTTTTGACGCTTGGCTTCACGCGTTTTGCACAGTCAGCACTTGGCGCAACTGCCCCATCTGCCCGGCGTCGTCGATCCAGCGCAGCCACAACTCGCCCGAGCGCGTGGCACGCAGATAAAACTCAAACAAAGGGTTGGCCGAAATGCCAGAGGACGGCTCGACCCGAAACACCTCTTTCAGCGGCATGCCTTCGCCCACCCAATGGCAGGTCAAGGTTTGGATCACATTGCGCGGCACGGTGCGCCCCTCGTTGTCTTGCAAATAACCGGT
>CANFJA010000149.1 GCA_947447235.1 Comamonadaceae bacterium | reverse complement strand
CACCAAGATTTGCAAGCCAAGTTCAGTGTGGGCGTGCATTGGGGCACCTTCGCCTTGAGTGACGAAGCGCTCGACCAGCCGCCCAAAGACTTGCTGACCGCTCGCGCCGCCAAGGGCTTGACCGATGCACATTTCACCTTGCTCAAGATCGGGGAGACACGTCACTTGCCCGCCCGTACAGCCCCCTGAGCTTTTTTATTTCCCGCTCTTTTTTACAAATACGTCTGAGGGCACTTGAATGGAGATGGACCATGCTTGACTTTTCATTGGCCGTGACCCACCACCTGGTGGTTTTTGCGCTGCTGGCTGCGGTAGTGGCAGAGCTGGCGATGGTGCGACCCGGCATGGATGCAGCGGCAGTGGCTGCAGTGGGGCGCATCGATTTAGGCTATGGCGTATTGGCGGGCCTTGCCCTGGCGCTGGGACTGGCTCGTGCAGTTTATGCGGCCAAAGGCTGGGATTTTTATGCCCATAACCTGTATTTCTGGCTCAAGCTGGGCACCTTTGTGCTGATTGGCGTTCTCTCTGTGCCTGCGACGCTCAACTTCATCCAGTGGCGGCGCGTGCAGAACCTGCCCACCGATGCACAAGTCAGCACGGTCCGGTTTTACCTTTGGGCAGAGCTCGGGTTGTTCGCTGTTTTACCGGTTTGTGCTGCAGCCATGGCTCGGGGGTATGGCCAGCTTGGATGACGCACGCGCTGACGACTCAGCGCCGCTAACTCAATGCGCCCCGAGGTAACACCCCTCAGTCCGCTCCCCGCCAGTGTCATCCCCTTCTTCGCTGCACAGCGCCGCAATCAAGGCTTGGTCCACCACCTGACCGGGTAGCAGCAGTTCTTCATTCGTCCACCGCTTGACCAAGTGGCCGTTGGCCACGCCGCCCGTGTGTGGGGCTTGGTAGGCGCGGCGGTGTTGCATGGTCGCGCCGCTGTTGGCATTGGCGATGAAGCGGCTTTCGCCCAAGGCCCAGGGCTCAAAGTAGGCGTTGGCGGCGGCATCGACTTGTCGAAAGTAGCTGCGCGCGCCCTCGGCGTTGAGTTTTTTGCGCACGGTGCGCGTGATAAGGCCTTGCAGGTGGTCAAGCGCCGCGTTGTCCATTTGACCGATGGTGGCTAGGTTCATGTCCACACCGACCAAAGCGGTTGTGGCGGCCAACTCGGCAGGCAGCACTTGCACCATGGCTTTCACCACATCGCGGTGCGGTGCCACGGCAGTCGCAATGCCGCGAGTTTGCGGTTGAATGGGGCAGCGAATTTCAACAAAGCGCGGCTTGACGGGGCCCGTGCAACCGTCGTGGTGGTAATACTCGCCTTGGCTCAACCGCCCTTTGCTTGAGCGCCCGCGCACATCGCGGTAAGCCGGGTGTTGGGTGTGCACATTCAAGCAGACCACGAGGCCTGTGGCATCGACCAATTGGTAAAAGGCTTCGCGCCATTCGGGCAAGAGCAGTTTGTCGTGGAGGTAGTCGCTGGGTGCCGCGGTTTCGAGGTCGGTATTGCCTTTTTCCTCGCCTTCAATGACCAACACAAAGGGCTTGGGCCGACGCACGCGCCACAAGGCATTGGCAAATGCCAGCAACGAGGTGTCGGTGTCAGGGGATGCGCCAGCGTTGTGGCTCGCTGTGTTTGACATGTTGAAAATTGTTGCAGGTGGGGGTCCGAATGGGGCTAGATCTTGGGCTCAAAGACCGAGCTCAAGGCAGGTTCAATTTTAGGACTTCATACCGTGTGGGTTGTTTGGATGTAAAGCTTCCCACACCCGAAACGCCGCATACGCATCGTTGGCGGCATAGATGAGCTGCGACTCGCTCAAACGCTCATTCGCCCAATTGCTGGTAGCCGCTTTTTTAGACTTTTGAAACCGCTGGTTGAAGAGCACCGCCACCGCACCTTTGACGCCCATTTCTTTGCGGTAGCCCTGGGCGCTGAAAATTGTGTTCAGCTCCAAAATACCTGCGGGCTCCACACCCAACTTGTGGATGATGCGTTTGCGGTCATCGCCCAAGCCAAAGCCTGCTTTGGCAATCCCACTGCGTGCCAGCAAGTTGGCGGCAACAGCCCGACACTCGGGCTCATGCAGTTGAAACACCCAAGCGCGTTCACCGGTTGAGAGTTGCAACACATGCGGCCCGTCAGAGGCTTCGCCCACTTTGAAGGTGGGTTTGGACTCGGTGTCAAAGCCCCAGGCGCGGGCTGACACCAGTATGTCGTGCGCAAGTTGGGCCTGCTTGCCCGTGTTGACCAGGGTGATACGGTCCAGCTCCAGCCGCTCAAAAGGTGGGAGCAGGGCGATGGCTTCTTTGTCGGGGGTGTCGAGGCGCTGGTTCAAGGGCGTGGCTTTTTCTTGGGCTTGTTTTTTTCAGCGCCTTCTTTGCGCACCGCACGTTCGGCATCGGCTTGTTTGCCCTCAGTCAGCCATTGGGCAAACTCTTCGGGCGTCTCCAGCGTCACGCGACCCAGCGCGCCAGAGCGAAAGTCGTGGATCACGATGTCTGCGGCTTTGGCGGTGTTCACACGCCCACCGCTTTGCACCGCGCCGCGCTGGCGGCCAATCGCTTCTAGCAGTTGCACGTCGGTGTGGCTGGGCACGTCGTTGACTTTGTAGCGCGCCTGCAGCGCCTGGGGGTAGTGGGGGATCAGGTAGTTCAACAGCTCCAGCGCCACTTCTTCGTCGTCGAAGGCGTTCACGCCAATGGCACCGCTGGCCGCCAAGTTGTAGCCGCTTTGTGCCACGATGATGCGTGGCCACAGCACGCCAGGTGTGTCGTACAAATAAAAGTCATCGGCCAGGGTGATGCGTTGCTCCAGCTTGGTCACACCGGCTTCGTCACCGGTCTTGGCGGCGCGTTTGCCTTTGAGCGTGTTGATCAAGGTGGACTTACCCACGTTGGGAATGCCGCAAATTAGCACCCGCATGGGCTTGGTCATGCCACCTCGGTTGGGGGCGAGTTGATGGCAGGCGTCAATCAAGGCTTTGGCCGGCGAGCGCATGCTGGTGTCCAGGCCCAGGGCGCGCACACTGGGCAGGGCGTTGTAGTGGTCCAGCCACAAGGCGGTGCGTGCCGGGTCGGCCAGGTCTTGTTTGCTCAGCACCTTGAGGGCCGGTTTGCCTTGGATCAGCTCGGCCAACATCGGGTTGGCGCTCGAGCCGGGCAGGCGCGCATCAAGCATTTCAATGACCACGTCAATGTCTTTGATGCGCTCCCCAATCGCTTTGCGCGTGAGGTGCATGTGTCCGGGAAACCATTGAATCGCCATAAAAAGTCGCTGCCGACTGAAAGTAAAGGTTGCCATTGTCGGTCACGACACGGCGGGCTCGGCTAACGCAGGGCGCGCAATCCCCGGTGTACGGCATCGTCCAAGTCCACCGCTTGTTGGTGTTTGGCCTTGAGGTAGTGCTCGGTGTAGACATCCAAGTAGGCGTTCAAGGTGTCGGCGGCACGGGTGTCATGGGCCAATGCCAAGCAGATGGCGCCCACCTCTGCGGTGCAAAAGTGGTCATCGCGTTTGGAGCGGCGCAGCGTGTAGCGCGACATCTGCTCTGGGCTCAGGCTGAGCACAGGCAGTTGGCTGAGGTACGGACTTTTGTGGAACATCTTGCGGGCCTCGGCCCAGGTGCCGTCGAGCAAGATGAACAAGGGACGGCGTGTGTCATGAGGTAGTACCTGGCTCACCACACGCTCGGGCGCCACAAACTCGCCGGGAAACACCACATAGGCCTGCCATTGCGGGTCGGCCAGCAGTTGCAACAGGGCCGGGTCCACCTCGGTGCGGGCCCAGCCAAAGGCAAAGGTGTCTGGCACCACATCGGCAATCAGCCAGCCGGTGTTGCTGGGCTTGAGCGGTTCAATGTCGGCCATGACCAGGCACATGCCCGCGCGGGTGGGCACGCTGTGGCGCAGCGCACACAGGCAGTGGCTCAAGATGAGACGACAGCCCGCACAGCGCTCGCCCTTGGGACCGCCTCTGGCCAAAAAGGGCTTGACGCTGCGCGCCAAGCGGGTGCTGCGCAGGCGCGAGACGGCGTGGGGCGGCATGGGCAACAGGGTCAGTCGCTCACATTGCAATCGCGCCGCAGCAAAGCCAGGGCGTCATGCAGCTTGTAGTCGTGGTCGCTCGCCAGTGTGGCCTGTGCCTCGTCCATAAAGCTGTGCCACATGCGCAGGTAGTCGCTTTGGTGCTGCGCGGGGGCGTGCTCTGCGATGAACTGCTGGGCCAACGCCGGGTTCAGACCCGACTTGCGGATTTTGCGCACCAGCGTGGCGGCGGTTTTTTCGGTCAGCAAGGTCTTGCCCGGGCTGCCTGCGGCGATGCACAAGAACAGGGTCAGCAACGAGCTGTCGTCGCTGTGGCCCGCCGTGGCTTTGTCCCAGGCGGCAGAGGCTTGGCGGTCAAAGTGGTCCACCTCGGACAAACCGTCTTCCAGCCAAAAATAGCGACCCACAAAAGCGGGCGTTTGCTTGAACAGTTTGTGGGGGGTAAGGGCGCGGTCCAAGATCTTGGGCAAGT
>CANFJA010000148.1 GCA_947447235.1 Comamonadaceae bacterium | reverse complement strand
TGCCCCGTCACATAGCCGCTGCTGCGGGACAACAAAAACAGCACGGTAGCGGTCACGTCGTCGGGCACTTGGGCGCGCTCGATCGCGCGGCCTTGGGCGTAATACTGGTGGCGGGCTTGGGGCACGTACTCGGTGGCTTCGACCAAGGTCAGGCCAGGCGCCACCGCGTTGACGGTGATGCCCTGAGGCCCGAGTTCGCGCGCCATAGAGCGCGTCATGGCCATCACCGCACCTTTGCTCGACACATAGGCCATCAGGCGCGGGGCACCCCACAAGGCGGTGTCGGACGCGAGGTTGACCACACGGCCACTGCCACTGGCCGCCAGATGCGGCGTGGCCGCCACGGTGGCCAACCACGGGCCGCGCACGTTGACGGCCATCACCTGGTCCCAGGTGTCAATGCTCAACTCGTCCATGTTTTTGCCACCCGAGTTGGTGATGGCGGCGTTGTTGACCAAGCCGTCTAAGCCACCCCAATGAGCGGCAGCAGCTTGGACCCCAGCCTTGACGGCCGCAGGGTCAGACATGTCCATGGGCAGGTAGTGGGTGGCGTCGCCCAGCTCTGCGGCCAGGGCGCGGCCGCGCTCGTGCAACACATCGCTGATGACCACACGGGCACCGGCAAGTACCAAGGCGCGCACAAAGGCTTCGCCCAAACCACGGGCACCGCCGGTGACCAGCACCCGGCGGTCGGTGAGCAGGATCTCTGACAGGGGGGTCGCAGATGTCGTCATGGCTACGCCACTCATGCGCTGCGCCGTTCGGCACTGGGCAAGTAATGCAACACGCGGCGCTCAGCCAGCGCCACCGCGTAATAGGCCACGATGCCAATGACAGTGAGCGCGCCAATGATGACAAACACAGCTGCGGTGTTGCCCTGACCTTCAAAGAACACCAGCAGATAACCCAGTCCCATGTTGCCGCCCACCAACTCACCCACCACCACACCGATCACGGCCAAGGTGCTGGCAATGCGCAAGCCCGAAAACAAAGCGGGCATGGTGGAGGGGTACTCGACCATGCGAAACACTTGCAAACGGGTGGCCGAAAACGATCGCGCCAGGTTGACCATGTCGTGGTCCATGGTGCGCATGGCCGACAAGACGTTGATGAGCACCGGGAAAAACACAATCAACACGGCCACCAAAATCTTGGGGTACATCGTGTAGCCCAACCACATCACAAACAGGGGGGCAAAAGCCACCTTAGGTGCAATTTGCAAGGCCAGCAAATAGGGTGACAAGACAGCCTCTACACGCGGCGACAGCCCCAAGGCGTAGCCAATCAGCGCGCCCATGAGGGCGCCCAGCACAAAGCCCAACACCACCTCTGCAGCCGTGATGCCTGAATGCCACAGCAAATTTTCTGCCTCCCAGATGCGCACCGCTTCTGCACACACCGTGGTCAAGCGCGGCAACACGAACTCGGGCACCCCCAACCAAGCGGGCCCCCACTCCCAGGCGGCCAGGAATACCAGCAGCACGGCCACACTCCAACAGGTGGTGACAAAACGTTCGCGTGGATCGCTCATGAAGGGCTTACTTTCCTGAGACGAACTGGTTGGTGTAGAGGTCTTTCAACGGTGTGGCTTTGGGCACCACACCGTTGTCGACGTAAAACTTTTGCAGCTCGTCCAGACGCGCTTCGTCCATTTGACCGGGCACTTTTTGCTTGGCGTAGACGTATTGGTTGTACATCTCAAAGGCTTTGAGGATGGAGGCTTCTTTGCCCTTGTGCGCAGGCACATGGGCCACGTACACCGCAGTGGCTGCCTTGGGGTCGGTCATGATGTCTTTCATGCCTTTGACGGTGGCACGCACCAGCTTTTGAATGAGTTGCGGGTTCTTTTGAATCGTCTCGTCGGACGCCAAGATGGCTTGGGCCATGCTCTTGAAATACACATCGGCAGGCAAGATGTCGACCTGGGCACCGGCTTCGAGAGAGCTCACGGTCCAGTCGGGTACACCGGCCATGCCAACGGCTTTTTTGGCGGCGAACTGTTGCCACACGCCGGCCGGGCCAGCGGCTTGGATGTTCACATCGTTCTTGGTCAAACCCACTTTGCTGAGCATGCCCAGCAAGGCATAGTAGGTGGTGTCGGTGTAGGCCAGCACGGTCACGGTTTTGCCTTTGAGCTCGCGGGGACTTTCAATTTTTTCGTCTTTGTGCGTCACCAACTGTGTGAGCGAGCCTGCGCCCAACACAGCCACGGCTTTGACCGGTATGCCTTGTGCTCGCGCAATGATGGGCGTGTCGCCAATCGCGCCGCCAATCACGGCGTTGCCAGCGCCGACTTGTTTGGCCACATCCACGCCACCTCGGCCAGTGACGAATTTCACATCCAGGCCTTCAGCCGCGTAATAGCCTTTGGCCTGCGCAATCATCCACGGACCAAATGCGGGCAAGGTGCTGGGGGCCGGCAAGAGGTACGTGATTTCTTGCAAGGCTTGGGCACGTGACAGCGCAGGCATGGTCATGGTGGCCGCAGCCATGAGCGCCAAGGTGAGACGTCGACTTTTTGATACAGAAATGAAGTGGCGCATGCAATATCTCCTAGGGTTAAGTCAGTAAGCGTTGAAAAATGTTCCGGGTGCTTCAGTGCACCTCGGTGTTGGCGTCGAGTTTGAGCAACGCCATCAAGCGGGCCACATAAGGACCGACTCGGTCGTCTTTGCGTCGCTGCATGGGGTTGTCGCGCCCGGGGATGTCGACGGTGATTTGTTCGATGATGGTGCCCGGACGCTCGCTCATGACCAGAATGCGGTCGGACAAGGCCACCGCCTCGGCCAAGTCATGGGTGATGAATAAGACGGTTTTGCCTTGTTCAGCCACGGTGCGTGCCAAGTCTTGTTGCAAGATCATTTTGGTTTGTGCATCGAGCGCAGAAAACGGCTCATCCATCAACAACACCACCGGGTCGATGGCCAAGGTACGGGCCAAGGCGGCACGTTGGCGCATACCGCCCGAAAGTTGGTGCGGGTAATGCGCGCCAAACCCGGTGAGGTGACATTGTGCGATCAACTGCGTGGAGACTTTCTGTCGCTGCGCCGCGCCCACACCCCGCAACTCCAAACCAAACTCGATGTTTTGCGCAATCGTGCGCCAGGGCATGAGCAAATCTTTTTGCAGCATGAAGGCCACATGTGAATTGGGGCCGTTGACCACTTCGCCTGCTACTTTGACCATGCCCGCGCTGGGCTTGGCCAAGCCTGAGCCTATGTTGAGCAAGGTGCTTTTGCCGCAGCCCGAAGGGCCAATGATGGACACCACTTCGCCAGGGGCGATGGCAAACGTCACATCACGCGCCGCCAAGACCTCCGAGGGTGTTCCGGCCGCACCAAAGCGCTTGTCAACACCGATGAATTCGATGGCAGGGGTGTTGGGCTGCGCAGTGCTCATACGGTTCTCCTGTATTCGCTTTATTCGTTTCTTTAATGAAACATTGATTCATTAAAGAAATATTATTGACCTCACACACCAGGCCGTCAAGAATGGCCTAGAACTTTTGAAGGTTATTCAAAACCAGCCGCAAGGCTGGGCTGCAGCAACCAGTCGCGCAGCAACTGCGCCGATTCGGCAGGTCGCTCCATGGTGGCCATGTGGCCTGCGTGTTCAATGGTGTGCACCCGCGGACGGGCGGGGATGTGGGCCGCAATTTCTTGGTGTTGCGACGGCGGTGACCAGCTGTCTTGCTGGCCACACGCCACCAAGGTGGGAACACGCACGGCCGCCAACACGTCCAGGGTGTCTGGGCGGTTGAGCAAGGCCTGAATTTGATGGGCAAACACGTCGGCCGACTTGCGCGCCAACATGGCCACGATGGCTTCGATCAGCTCGGCGTCGGCCAAACGGTCGGGGGCCACCATGCCTTGCACCCACACCTGCGCCATGGCGCGCACGCCCTGTGTGCGGGCGATGTCGAGCAGCGCATAGCGCTTGCGCGCCTCTTCGTCGCCCGCAGCGCCTGCGGCTTTGGCTTTGTAGCCGGTGTCGAGCAAAGCCAAGCGGGTGACGCGCTCGGGGGCTCGGCGCATCACTTCGAGCGCCACCCGCCCGCCCATCGAGTGGCCGGCCAAGGCGAACGTGGGCGGTGCCGTGGCGAGCAATTGCTCGGCCATGGTGCCCAAGTTGTCGGCCATGCCGTGGTCGACGATGTGGCACTCGGCATACGGCGCGAGCGTGGGCAGCAAGGGGGACCAGACGGAGGCGTCGCACATCAGGCCGGGGACCAGGAGCAGGGCTTGGGAAGAAGTGGGGCTGGATGTGGTGGTCATGGTCGATCAGGAGTATCCCAGTTCAAAAGCTCTGCCAAGCGACGAATCACCCACTCGGCCTCTGGCGCTGACACCGCAGAGACATCGACCTGTTGAATGGCAACGCAAAGTGAGCCACTATTTGCAACCAATATTGAGCCACCGGTTTTTAAATAATTTGGCCTAGTCGGTTGTGGATAAGTTTAACTGTTCTGAGTTTTTTGATCCTTTCCCTTTTGATTTCTTTGCGTTTTGATTGC
>CANFJA010000147.1 GCA_947447235.1 Comamonadaceae bacterium | reverse complement strand
GCTCACCGCTTGGTCGCCACCCTCCAGGTCGATGTCCATGACCTGGGCGCCGCTGGCGCGGCAGCGTGCCAGCACGTCTTCAAAGCATTGCCAAATTTCGGCGTCGTGGGCTTGCGCCAACAACTGACGCCGCATGACGCCAATGCGCAAGCCGGGCAAGGCGGTGCGCGGTGGGGGCAATGTGCCTGGGGACGCGCTGGCTTGTGGCGAGGGCGCACCCGGCGCACCAAGCGGATAAGGCGTGCTGGACGTGTGCACCTTGGGCGCCTGCGCCGTGTCACCGCGCATGGCGTTAAACATCCACACCGCATCGCCCACGCTGCGGGTGAGCAAGCCCACATGGTCCATGCTGGGCGCCAGTGGAATCACCCCGTCCATGGGCAGCACGCCTCGGGTGGGCTTGAAGCCCACCAAGCCGCAGGCGGCGGCGGGGTGACGCACCGAGCCGCCGGTGTCGGTGCCGGTGGCGCCCAAGCAAAAGCCGGCGGCCACTGCGGTGCCCGAGCCGCTGCTCGAACTCCCGGGCATGTGCTGCGGGTTCCACGGGTTGCGGGCAGGTGCAAACACATCGTCGGTCGCGGGCGAGCCAAAGGCAAATTCATGGCAGGCGGTTTTGCCCAAACTGATGGCGCCCGCCTGGGCCAAGCGCTGCACCACCACGGCGTCGGTGTCTGGCACCCAGTGTTCCAAGGCCCGCGAGTGCGCGGTGGTGCGCACGCCACGGGTGAGCAGCACATCTTTGTGGACGATCGGAATGCCATGCATGGGTCCGCGCCACTGGCCGGCGGCGATCTCGCGCGTGGCCTGCTCGGCCTGCGCCAAGGCTGCGTCTGCGGTGCGGGTGATGAAGGCGTGCAGCGCGGGCTCTTGCGCCTCGGTGCGTGCCAAGCACGCCTGAACCAGCTGCAGCGGGGTCAGCGCGCGGGTGCGCAGCAGCTCACCCGCTTGCGCGATCGACAAGGCATGCAGCGGCGCATCCATCGCGGACATCACGTGCGCGGCGTGTGGGTCACGGCTTGTTGCTCAAACCAATCGCAGATCTGTTGGCCATTCCAAAACACCACGTCGTCGCGCCCGCTGAGGTACTCGAGCATTTCTTCAAAGTAGCGGATGCGGTGGGTGGCGCCCGAGATGTAAGGGTGCACCCCAAAGGCCAGAATGCGCGCGCCGTTGGCCGAGTCCATGTAGAGGCGGTCAAAGGCATCGCGGGTGCGGTTGAGCATGGCGTCGGAGGCTTGGTGGGCGGTCAACATGATGCCGATGTCGTTGAGCTCAATCGTGTAGGGCACCGACACCAAGCGGCCATGGCGGGTGTTGACGAATTGCGGCTGGTCGTCGAGCACCCAGTCGCCAAACCACTGCATGCCAAGTTCTTTGATCAGATCCGGCGTGACAAAGGTTTGGCTGCGGCCTGGGCCCAACCAGCCGTTGGGCCGCTGGCCGGTGAAGCGGGTCAAGACATCCAGCGTCTGTTCCATCATGGCGCGTTGGTCGGGGATTTTCTGAATCGGGATTTGTTCGTAGCAGTGCGCCATGAACTCCCAGCCGGCATCGAGTGCCGCTTGCGGCACGCGGGGGCGGGTTTCACACACCTTGGCGTTGATCGACATGGTGGGCTGGATGTTGTAGCGCTTGAAGGCGTCGAGCAGGCGCCAAAAGCCCACCCGCATGCCGTACTCGTGCCAGGTCCAGTTGGGCACATCGGGCACTGGCGCCACACCGCCGGGCGGGGGCGAGGCCATGCGGGGCATCGGACGCGCAATGTCCCACTCTTCGATGTTGACCACGGGCCACACCACCACGCGTGCGCCGCCGGGCAGCTGCAAAGGGGGACGGTCGACGATGGCTGAAAAATCAAGCCGCTCGTGCGGGCGCCAAGCGTTGGCTTCTTCGTCTGACATGCGAGGGGTTCCTAGCTTAAAGGGCGTGATTATTCACTGAATACCACCTGGAATCGCGGCAGCAATTTGGCGCAGCTTCTCCGTCTCGGTGCGGATTTCACGCACCAGTTGCTCGGGCGTGCTGCCCACCAGGGTCATGCCCATGGCGGCGAGTTTGCGTTGCGTCTCAGGCTCGGCCAGCACCGTGCGCACGGCAGCGTTCAAGCGGGCTTGGATGTCGGGCGCCATGCCCTTGGGGCCAAACAAGCCGACCCAGTAAGTCAAGTCATAGCCCGGCAAGCCGGCTTCGGCCAGGGTGGGCATGTCTGGAAAACGCGGGTCGCGCAGCGCGCTGGTGGTGCCCAAGAACCGCACCTTGCCCGCGTCGATTTGGGTTTTGGCAGCGCCGTCAAAAATGACTTGGCACACGCCCGCGAGCACGTCTTGCATGCCCGGGCCCGAGCCTTTGTAGGGCACATGGACCATGTTGGTTTTGGCCATGCCGTTGAACAACTCACCGGCAAAGTGCAAGCCGCTGCCCATGCCCGAGGAGGCGTAGTTGACCTTGCCCGAATTGGCACGTGCGTAGGCCATGAACTCTTGCAAGTTGCGCGCGGGCACCGAGGGGTGGGTGACCATCAACAAGCCATAGCTGCCCACCAGCGAGACGGGTGTGAAGTCGGCCACCGGGTCATACGACAAGTTTTTTTCGGTCACCGCCATGTAGGTGTGCGTGCCGTTGGTGGTCATCAGCAACTGGTAGCCATCGGGGGTGGCTCGGCTGATGACTTCGCTGCCAATGCGCCCGCCGCCGCCTGCGCGGTTGTCGATGACGATGGGCTGCCCGAGCGCGCGCGACATGCCTTCGGCCAAGATGCGCGAGGCTTGGTCAGAGAAGCCGCCGGCGGCATAGGGCACCACCATCTTGATGGGGCGGGTGGGATAGCCTTGGGCGAGCCCCCCTGCGCTGTATGCGATGGCGCATGCGCTCATAAGAACGTGTAAGGCATAGGCGGGCCAGCGGCGCATGGTCATGAGGTCTCCTGCTGCGTGAGGGGTGGCAAAGCTGGCGCAGTATCGGCTGGGGGAGGGTGCTTGGCAATTTGCGTAAAACCCGAACAAGGCGAGTCGCAAAGGCTACACATCCCACCCTCAGCAGCACGGGGGCTTGGCTGGCGCGCCGTCAAAATCCACGCTCATCCACACAACGCGCATGTCCTGATCGACACCACCGAGACACACCATGAAACAACCTCGTGCCCCATTCCTCCCATGGCTCTTGTGCGTCTGCTGTGCTTTGCTGACACTGACGGTGCTCAATGCGCAGGCCCAGACGCCAGCCCAAGCCCAAGCCCAGACCTATCCCAACAAACCCATTCGCTTGGTCGTGCCCTTTGGGCCGGGGGGCTCGGGTGACATCACCGCACGGGCGTTTGCCCAGTACCTGGAGGCTTTGATCAAGCAACCGGTGGTGATTGACAACCGCGCTGGCGCCAATGGCATCTTGGGCACCGAGGTGGTCAAGAACGCGCCCGCCGACGGCTACACCCTGCTGTTGACCACCAACACCACCTTGGCCGCCAATCTGAGTTTGTACAAGAAAGTGCCTTACGACCCGCTCAAAGACCTCGACCATGTGGGCATGTTTGGCACTGCTGCCTCGGTGGCCCTGGTGCTCAAAGGTTCGGGCATCAACTCGGTGGCCGATTTGGTGAGTTATTCCAAAGCCAATCCGGGCAAGGTGTTTTATGGGCACTACAACTCGGCCTCGCAAATGACGGCCGAGATGTTTCGCGTCAAGACCGGCGCACCCATGACCGGTGTGCCCTACAAGGCGATCGGCTCTGCGCTGCAAGACTTTTACGGCAAACAGCTGCAGGTGATGTTCATCGAGTACCTGCCTGCGATGGCGCAAATCGACAACGGCAAGGTGTTGGCCTTGGGCGTCACAGCGCCCACACGTTTCAAGACTTGGCCCAACGTGCCCGCGATTGCCGAGACCTACCCCGGCTATGAGCTGGGTTTCTTCTTGGGCCTCGCTGCGCCCGCAGGCATGCCGCCTGAGGTGATGAAAAAAATGGAAGGCTGGTTGAGCGCCGCCTTGAAAGACGAAGCCTTTTTGGCGCGCTTGAACCAGCTGGGGCTGGAGCCATCGAAGTTGTCACGTGCCGACTACACCAAGTTTGTCGGCAGCGAAATCACGCGCTGGGCGCAAGTCATCAAAGACGCGGGCGTGCAGCCCGAATGATTGACCACACGTTTTAATGTCATTGAACACACAGAGAGAACCACCATGCGTTTAGGCTACTTCACCATGCCCTTGCACCCCTTGCATCGGGACACCACAGAGACGCTGCACGAAGATCGGCAAACCATCATCTATGCCGATCGCTTGGGGTTTTACGACGCGTTTGTGGGCGAGCATTTGACCGACAAGGCCGAGAACGTCACCAACAGCTTGATGTTTTTAGCCACGCTGATTTTTGAAACGCAGAGCATCAAGCTGGGTTCGGGCACCAGCAATTTGTCGCATGCACACCCCACCTTGATTGCCTCGCAAGCGGCCATGTTTGACCACCTGGCCAAAGGCCGTTTCATTTTTGGCATCAGCCCCGGTGCCTTGGCGTCTGACGCCG
>CANFJA010000146.1 GCA_947447235.1 Comamonadaceae bacterium | reverse complement strand
CAGCCCGACATCACGCAGTACGCCAGCTTCAACGACTTCTTCACCCGCGCCCTGAAACCCGGCGCGCGCCCCTTGGTTGCGGCTGACTCTGTGTGCCCGGTGGACGGTGCCATCAGTCAGTTGGGGCACATCGAGGGCGATCAAATTTTTCAAGCCAAGGACCACCACTACAGCACCCAAGCCTTGGTGGGGGGCGACGCAGCCTTGGCCGCGCAGTTCGCGGATGGTGAGTTCGCCACGATTTACCTCAGCCCCAAGGACTACCACCGCATCCACATGCCCAGCGCGGGGCGCTTGCGCCGCATGGTTCATGTGCCGGGCGACTTGTTTTCGGTCAACCCGGCCACCGCGCGCGGTGTGCCGGGGCTGTTCGCGCGCAACGAACGCGTGGTGTGTGTGTTTGACATGCCCGCTGCCCTGGGCGTCAAGCCGCAGCAGTATGTGTTGGTGCTGGTGGGCGCCACCATCGTGGGCAGCATGGCCACGCCTTGGCATGGGGTGGTCAACCCACCGCGTCCGGGCCAAGTGCGTGAGTGGGCCTACGACGACCCAGCCTTGAGCCTGCAACAAGGCGATGAAATGGGGCGCTTCTTGCTGGGCTCGACCGTGGTCTTGCTTTGGCCCAAGAACACCATGGCGCTCAACCCCGATTGGCAAGCCGCACGTCCTGTGCGCTTGGGCGAGAAGATGGGCGACGCCGTTTACTGAAACGCCACTTCGGCAAAGCTGCGCAACTTGCGGCTGTGCAGTTGTGCCGGGCCTTGCTGGCGCAGCAGCTCGATCGCGCGCATGCCAATGCGCAGGTGCTGGTCCACCCGCTCGCGGTAAAAGTGGTTGGCCATGCCGGGTAGCTTGATTTCGCCATGCAAGGGCTTGTCGCTCACGCACAGCAGCGTGCCATAAGGCACCCGAAACCTAAAGCCGTTGGCCGCAATGGTGGCACTTTCCATGTCCAGCGCCACGGCGCGGCTTTGGCTGAAGCGCCGCTGCGGTGTGTTGTTGGGCAGCAGCTCCCAGTTGCGGTTGTCGGTGCTGGCCACCGTGCCGGTGCGCAAAATGCGCTTCAGTTCTGCGCCATGGCATTGCGTCACGTCCTTGACGGCCTGTTCCAGCGCCACTTGAATTTCGGCCAGCGCAGGAATGGGCACCCACAGCGGCAGCTCTTCGTCCAGCACATGGTCTTCACGCACATAGCCGTGGGCCAGCACATAGTCGCCCAGTTGCTGCGTGTTGCGCAGACCCGCGCAGTGGCCCAGCATCAGCCAGGCATGCGGGCGCAGCACGGCAATGTGGTCGGTGATGTTTTTCGCATTGGCCGGCCCCACGCCAATGTTGACCATGGTGATGCCGCCGTGGCCCGGGCGCACCAAGTGGTAAGCCGGCATTTGGGGCAAGCGGGGTGGCACTTTGCCCAAAGCATCGCTGGATTCGGCAGCCAGGCCGACGCGGCGCGTCACCACATTGCCGGGTTCCACAAAGGCCACGTAGTCACTGCTTGGGTCTTGCATGGCGGCATGCCCAAGGCGCACAAACTCGTCGATGTAGAACTGGTAGTTGGTGAACAGCACGTAGTTTTGAAAGTGCTCGGGGCTGGTGCCGCTGTAGTGACGCAGGCGTTGCAGCGAATAGTCCATGCGGGCTGCGGTGAACAAGGCCAGGGGCTGGTGCTCGCCCGCAGCGGCCTCGAACGTGCCGTTGGCAATGCCGTCGTCCATGGTGGTGAGGTCGGGCAGGTCAAACACCTCGCGCATCTGTTGGCGCCGCTCAGGGGTCATCTCGCCTTCGATGTGGTCGTTCTCGGCAAACGAAAAATGCACGGGGATGGGCTGGTGGCTCACGCCCACTTCCAGCGGCACGCCGTGGTTTTGCAGCAGCAAGCGAAACTGTTCGCGGTAATAGTCGGCGAACAAATCAGGCCGCGTCAGCGTGGTTTCGTAGCGGCCGGGTTCGGCCACAAAGCCATAGCTCAGGTGCGCGCTGTCGCTGCCTTTTTGCAGCGCACCGTGCTGGGTGTGAAGGCGCACAAACGGGTAGTAGGCGCGCACCCGTTGCGCAAAATCTTGGCCCGCCACGAATTGCTTCATGGCCAAACGCAGGTGGTCTAGGCTGGTTTGGTACAGCGCTTGCACTTGGGCCAGTGCGCTGTCGGCGTTGGTGTGACGGGTGGGGGCGATGAAGGGGGGGCGAATGCTCATGCTCTGATGTTAAAGCTGACATGTGACGACATCGTGGGCGACAAGCCGTTTGGCGTGAAGTTGCTCACTCTTTTCTTGTGGCCGAAGGGCCGTTGATTGAACGGCTGAGATACGCAGGGATGGCCAAGGGTGAAATCACCTCCACATGGTTGGCCATCGTCCAACCCTCTTTGACAGGCGCGACCACATAGGCTTTGTCAACGCCTATGTCTTCGCAGGCTTGCCAGAAGCCTTTGCTCACCTTAGGCGCAGAAGAAAATTTAATTTCAAACCCAATGGTTTGGCTGCCGGTTTCGACCACCACGTCAAGTTCTGCCCCAGCAGCTGTTCGATAAAAAGAAACGCTGGCACCGACGGGCAGATGGTTGCAAATTTGCTCGATGCAAAAACCCTCCCAAGAGGCGCCTGTGATTGGGTGACCCATCATGTCATGAATGTCGCGTATGCCCATGAGGTAATGGAGCAATCCGCTGTCACGCACATAAATTTTGGGTGATTTCACCAGCCTCTTACCGAGGTTGGCATGAAACGGCTCCAGTCGACGCAACATGAGAGATTGAACCAAATGGTCAAGGTACCGTGTCGTGGTGGGAGCGGATACGCCAAGCGACGTCGCAATGCTGGATGCATTGAACAACTGGCCATGCAAGTGCGCCACCATGCGCCAAAAGCGTCGCATCAGTTCTGGCTCAACATTGATCCCGAGCCCCGGTAGGTCCGTGTGCAGAAAGTGTCTGACAAAAGCATCGCGCCAAAGCCAAGATGCGTCATCGCCAGCGGCTGTGTAGCTGTTGGGAAACCCTCCGCGCAGCCACAAGGTTTGGATATCCGCAAACTCTTGATGCACTTCACTCAATAGCAAAGGAGCCATGTCGACCAAAGCCAAGCGGCCCGCTAACGATTGCGATTGCTGAAGCCGTTTGAACGAAGCCGAGCCAAGAATAAGGAATCGGCCATTGCGGCGGTCTGCATCGATTTCACCGCGCATGGTGCTGAACAATTCTGGGGCGTTTTGAATTTCATCCAAAACAATCAGCCGATGGCGATTGGCTTGAAAAAAAACATCCGCCTGCTCCAGCTTGGCGCGTGCTTGGTGCGTTTCTAAGTCGAGGTAGATGGACTGCGGGAATTCAGTCGCAATTTGCTGTGCCAGTGTGGTTTTGCCAATTTGGCGCGCGCCCAAAATGGCAACTGCTGGACTCCAAGACAGTTGATTGCGAATTTCTTGCGAAGATTTTCGAGTAAACATCCTCGCATATTAAACACACCATATTTAAAATGCAAGGATAATTTTTCTACATATTGCGCCGATATTGCCCGCCCACCTCAAACAAAGCGTGGGTGATTTGACCCAGTGAGCACACGCGCACCGCGTCCATCAGCACTTCAAACACGTTCGCGTTGTCAATCACAGCCTGTTGCAGGCGCTTGAGTTCTACCTGTGCTTGGGCCTTGTGCTGACTGTGGAAGTCGTTCAAGCGTTGCAGCTGACTTTGCTTTTCGTCGTCGGTGGAGCGGGCCAACTCCAGCTTGTCCATCACTTGCTCGCCGTTGGGGTTGCGGAAGGTGTTCACGCCAATGATGGGCAGCTCGCCCGTGTGCTTGAGCATCTCGTAGGTCATCGACTCGTCTTGAATCTTGCCGCGTTGGTAGCCGGTTTCCATGGCGCCCAACACGCCGCCGCGGTCGGCGATTTTTTCAAACTCGGCCAGCACGGCCTCTTCCACCAACTCGGTGAGCTCTTCGATGATGAAGGCGCCTTGGTTGGGGTTTTCGTTTTTGGCCAAACCCCATTCGCGGTTGATGATCAGCTGAATCGCCATGGCGCGACGCACCGAGTCTTCGGTGGGCGTGGTGATGGCTTCGTCAAACGCGTTGGTGTGCAAGCTGTTGCAGTTGTCGTAAATCGCAATCAGCGCTTGCAGCGTGGTGCGGATGTCGTTGAACTGAATCTCTTGCGCATGCAGCGAGCGGCCCGAGGTTTGGATGTGGTATTTGAGTTTTTGCGAGCGCTCATTGGCACCGTATTTCTCTTTCATCGCCACCGCCCAGATGCGGCGTGCCACGCGGCCCATCACCGTGTACTCGGGGTCCATGCCGTTGCTGAAGAAAAAGCTCAGGTTGGGCGCAAAGTCGTCCACGTGCATGCCGCGCGCCAGGTAGGCCTCGACAAAGGTGAAGCCGTTGGAGAGCGTGAACGCAAGTTGCGAAATCGGGTTGGCACCGGCCTCGGCAATGTGGTAGCCGCTGATCGACACGCTGTAGAAGTTGCGCACTTGGTGCTGCACAAAGTACTCGGCAATGTCGCCCATCACCTTCAGGCTGAACTCGGTTGAAAAGAGGCAGGTGTTTTG
>CANFJA010000145.1 GCA_947447235.1 Comamonadaceae bacterium | reverse complement strand
GCTGCAAAACACCTTTCCCAAAGTCACCGTGGTGGTCGAGCCGCTGTTGCAAATGCAACGCGAAGTCGACGCGCTCAAGCAATCGACGGGCAGCCTCACCCCGTCTGACTTTGAGCCCATGCTGGCAGCTTTGGCCAGCGTGTTACCCCCTGGCCAAACGCCCACCCAACTGCACTTCGCTGCCCAAGGGCTGCATGTGCAAGGTATCGCATGGGCGGTCGATCAACTCAGCAGCGCACAAACCACCCTGCGCGCCCGCGGACTGAGCCTGCGCCAAGAAGGCAACGACCGTTGGTTGTTGCAAGCCGAGGCGCCACGATGAGCGAACCCAAGCACCTCCACCCATTCAAAGCACAGCTGCTCAACCGTTGGGCCGCCCTGTCAGCGCGCGAACAACGCAGCGTGCTGCTGCTGAGCCTGTTGCTGGGCTTGGCAGTTTTTTGGCGTGTTGCCATCACGCCCGCATGGGACACCTTGCGCCACAGCGACACGCGCCGCGCTGAAGTGATGCAACAAACCAGCCAAATGCACGCCTTGCAGCGCCAAGCCCAAGCCCTGCAGGGCCGCCAAGTCTTGTCGCGCGACCAAGCCATGCGCACCCTGCAAAGCCTCAGCACCTCGGCAGGTGCGGGCCTGCAACTGAGCCTGCAAGGCGAGTTTGTCGCGGTCCAGCTCAAAGCCGTGCGCGCCCAAACCTTGGCCGCCTGGCTGAGTCAAGCGCGCACCCAAGCTCAGGCCCTGCCGGTTGAAGTGCACCTGACCCGGGCCGCGTCAAACACCGCCAATGCCGCGCCCTCCGCGCCTGCATCCACCACCACCAGTGGCGCAGTGGCGGGTGCGCCCAATGCCCCCGGCGCAGCCAACCCGGCCCCTGCGTGGGACGGCAGCCTCTTGCTCAAGCTGCCCACCGCGGCCCCATGAAGACTGACCCATGCGCCGCGTCACCTTGCCTCACCGTTTGCCTGGCCTTGGCCTGCGTCAAGCCCTTAGAGACCGTTCGATGCGCGCCACGTCCACCAACCGCAGCACGCGCTGGGCTTGCTTAGGCGCTTGCATGGGGCTGATGCTGGGCTTGCTCACCCAGGCGCCGGCCCAGTGGCTGGCCAACGGTCTGGCGCGCGCCAGTGCTGGCCGAGTGCTGTTGAAAAATCCGCACGGCACCCTGTGGCAAGGTTCGGCCCAATGGGCGCTGAGTGACGGTCAGTCGGGCATGAACACGTCAGACAACACCGACGTGGCCTTGC
Organism: Comamonadaceae bacterium; assembly: GCA_947447235.1. Taxonomy (GTDB): domain Bacteria; phylum Pseudomonadota; class Gammaproteobacteria; order Burkholderiales; family Burkholderiaceae_C; genus Limnohabitans. Next base: position 3,316 of record CANFJA010000145.1, on the reverse strand, counting down.
CCACCCGGCTGCACTGGCAATTCGCGCCGCAGTGGAGCCTGGCGCACGGCGCGTCGCTCGGACTGAGCTTGCAATCTGACTGCTGCACGCCAGCGCCTGTGCACCTGTCCATCGCGCCCTTGTGGGGCGGTGTTTCGGTGCGCGTGGCCAACCACCAAGCCCAATGGCCCGCCCATTGGTTGGTCGGCTTGGGGGCGCCTTGGAACACCCTGCAACCCGAAGCGCAACTGCACTTGAGCACCCAAGACCTGCAATGGACCCTGCGCTCAGACACAGCCCAACTCAGCGGCCAAGCGGAGTTGCGCATCATGCAGCTGAGCACCCGCTTGTCCACCCTGCGCCCCTTGGGCAACTACCGCGTCCAAGTGCAGGGTGGTGACACAATCGCCCTCCACCTCGACACCTTGGAAGGCAGCTTGCAGCTGCGCGGTCAAGGGCAATGGTTGGCGCAACGCTTGTTGTTCAAAGGCGAGGCCACGGCCCAGCCTGAATTTGAAGCCGCCTTGTCCAATTTATTGAACGTCCTGGGACAGCGCCGCGGCGCCAAGTCCATCATGGAACTGAGTTAAGAGTACGACCTATGACACACCCACACCCTGCCCTCTTTCGCCGCGACCTTCAAGCCCGTCACGCGTGCCCCGCACCGCAGGGTCTGCGTCAGCGCTGGCAACTGCGGCTGCGTGTGGCCTTGCTCGCCACACTGATGCCCATGCTGGCTGGTGTGTCTGTGGTGCACGCCGCAGGCCCCGCGAAAAAAGCGGCAGAGCCCATCACCTTGAACTTTGTCAACGCCGACATCGAAAGCGTGGCGCGTACGCTGGCCACGGTGTCCAACAAAAACCTGGTGGTGGACCCCCGTGTGAAAGGCACGCTCAACCTCAGCACCGAGTTGCCGGTGTCCCCCGCTGAGGCATGGGCGCAGTTTTTGGCAGCACTGCGTTTGCAAGGCTTCGCCGTGGTGGAGAACTACGGCCTTTTCAAGGTCGTGCCCGAGGCCGACGCCAAACTGCAAGGCGGCATCGTGCAGCAAGTAGACCAAACCATCGTCAGCCCTGGCGTCTCGGGCGGCCAAGTGGTGACGCAAATCTTCAAGCTCAACTTTGAGCAAGCCAACAACTTGGTGCCTGTGCTGCGCCCGCTCATCAGCCCCAACAACACCATCAACGTCAACCCGGGCAACAACTCGCTGGTCATCACCGACTATGCCGACAACTTGCAGCGCATGGCGCGCATCATTGCGTCCCTCGATGTGTCCAACGCCAGCGACGTCGAAGTCATCGTCCTCAAGCACGCCATCGCGGTGGACTTGGCGCCCTTGGTCGCCCGCCTGATCGAGCCTGGCAACACCCAAGCTGCCGCGCAAGCCCCCGGACAAACTGGCACCGACTACAAAACCACCCTGTTGGCCGAGCCACGCAGCAACGCCTTGATCGTGCGTGCTGCCAACCCCGCACGTTTGGCCCTGGTGCGCGCCTTGATCGACAAACTGGACCAACCGAGCAGCAGCACCCCCAGCGGCAACATCCATGTGGTGTACCTCAAAAACGCCGACGCCACCAAGCTCGCGGCCACTTTGCGCGCGGCCGTCAGCGGAGCCGCGACCGGTGCCGCCTCGTTGTCCAACCCCACCCCGCTGTCGCCCCAAGCCCCCAATATGCCCGGCACCACAGGCAGCACTTTGGGCAGCAACAGCAGCGCCAATGCCGCCACCACCGGCGGGCAAATTCAAGCCGACACTGCCACCAACTCGCTCATCATCACCGCGCCCGAGCCGCAATACCGCCAATTGCGCGCCGTGATTGACATGCTCGACCAACGCCGCGCCCAAGTCATGGTCGAGAGCTTGATTGCCGAAGTCAACGCCAGCAAAGCCATCCAAATCGGCATCCAGTGGCAAGGCGCGTTGGGCTCCAATGGCGCTGCAGGCACCAACTTTGGCACCACTGGCAACATCGTCGGCCTGTCGCAAGGCGGCACGGCTGCCGCCTCGGCTGGCGTATCGACCGGCATGAACATTGGCACCATCCGCCAAGTCAACGGCGTCAACATGCTCAGCAGCTTGGCCAACTTTTTAGAAAGCAATGCCGACGCCAACATCCTGTCCACACCCAACTTGCTCACCCTCGACAACGAAGAAGCCAAGATCGTCGTGGGCCAAAACGTGCCCTTCGTCACCGGGCAATACACCAGCAACAACACCGCCACCGGTTCGGTCAATCCGTTTCAGACCATCGAACGCAAAGACGTCGGTCTGACCCTCAAAGTCAAACCCCAAATCAGTGAAACCGGCACCGTCAAGCTCACCATCTTCCAAGAGGTCTCGAGCATTGGCACCACCACCACCTCGGGCTACATCACCAACAAGCGCTCGATCGAATCCAACGTGTTGGTCGAAGACGGCGCCATCGTGGTTTTAGGTGGCTTGCTGTCGGATGACCTGGAGAGCAACAAAAACCAAGTCCCAGGCTTGGGCGACATACCCGGGCTTGGCTGGTTGTTCAAAAGCGAAACCCGCAGCCGCACCAAGTCCAACCTGATGGTCTTCTTGCGCCCTGTGGTCGTGCGCGATGCAGCCGCCACCGAAGCCCTCAGCACCAACCGTTACCAACAAATGCTGGGCTTGCAACAAAACACACACAGCCCTGACGTGGGTGTGTTCAACACCGGCCCCTCGCCCCAACTGCCCCCCCTACCCGGCACAGTGCCTGCGGCGCCTAAAGCCAAATAAGCCATGCGTCGCCCGCTGCCCTACGCCTTTGCCCGTACCCACCAGTTGCTGCTGGAGGACGATGGCCACACCCTCACCCTGTGGCACAGCGATGCGCCAGACAGCGGCGCTTGGAGCGAAGTGCTGCGCCGCCATGCCGTGCAAGCGTTTGAGTACACCGACAAAGCCACCTTGGCCAAGCGCCTGAGTGAAGCCTATGCCCAGGCCGACAGCAACGCCGCTGCTGTGGTGAGTGAGGTCGAGAGCGACACCGACCTCAGCCGCATGATGCAAGAGCTGCCCGCCGTCGAAGACCTGCTCGAAGCCGCCGACGACGCCCCCATCATCCGCATGCTCAATGCCCTGCTCACCCAGGCCGCGCGCGATGGCGCCAGCGACATCCACATCGAACCCTACGAGCGCCACAGCAGCGTGCGCTTTCGGGTCGACGGCACGCTGCGCGAAGTGGTGCAACCCAACCGCGCCTTGCATGCCGCACTGATTTCGCGCCTGAAGATCATGGCCGAGCTCGACATTGCCGAAAAGCGCTTGCCGCAAGACGGGCGCATCTCGCTGCGCTTGGGGCAGCGCGCCATCGACGTGCGCGTG
>CANFJA010000144.1 GCA_947447235.1 Comamonadaceae bacterium | reverse complement strand
GTGCTTTGTGCGTGGCGTTGTTGTGCAACGGACTTCATGATTGGCTTCAAGGCTTCAAGGCTTGTCCGTTCACCGTGAGGCCTTGGTCTGAGAACTGTTGGGCTTTGGCTGGGCCAAAGCCTGACACACGTTTCATCACATCGCGCCAGGATTCAAATGGCTTTTGCGCACGCGCTTGCAGCACCTTGGCGCTGAGCGCCAGGCCCATGCCGCGCAGGCTGTCGAGTTCTGCGACGGTGGCCTGGTTGATTTCGAGCGCCTGGCAGGTGGCGCATAGCAGCAGGGCGCATAGGCCCAAGGCCACGCGCCTGCCAAGTGCTGCAAAAAGAGCAAAGGCAGCAAAGGCCGCTTGAAAACTTGTCTGCATGTGGTCTTGGCGTGAGGTGCTGTGGGTCACCTGACGCTGGCCGAGTAAGCCTTCATCCGCACGTGTGACCCAGCCCCGAGTCGATCAAGTGGCCTGGCTGAGCGTGGCCATGTACTGCGACACGCCGCTTTGCACATCGGCAAACACATGGTCGCAACCGCTGGCGCGCAAAGCGGTCAGGTCGGCCTGGGTGTAGCACTGGTATTTGCCTCGCAGTGCATCGGGGAAGGGCACGTACTCGATCAAGCCCGCTTGGGCTGCGCCTGCCAAGTCAAGCGCGCGCTCGCCCTTGGACGCGCGCAAGGCGTTGACCACGGACAGCGCCACGTCGTTGAAGGGTTGTGCGCGGCCTGTGCCGAGGTTGAAGATGCCCGATTGGTTGGGGTGGTCGAGGAACCACAGGTTCACGGCCACCACGTCGTCGATGAACACAAAATCGCGCATTTGGCCGCCCGCAGCGTAACCACCGTACTCACCAAACAATTTCACCCGAGCTTCGGCGTTGAACTGGTTGAACTGGTGAAACGCCACACTGGCCATGCGGCCCTTGTGTTGCTCGCGCGGGCCGTAGACGTTGAAGTAACGAAAGCCCACCACTTGGCGTTTGAACTTTTTGAAGTTGTCCCCGCATTCGCGGCGCATGCGCTGGTCAAACAGCAACTTGGAGTAGCCATAAACATTGAGCGGGCGCTCAAATTCGGGCGTTTCGCGGAAGGTGTCGCTGCCGCCATAGGTGGCGGCTGACGAGGCATAAATCAGGCGTGTGCCTGCTTGCTGGCAGCTGTTGAACAAGCCACACGACAAGGTGTAGTTGTTGTCCATCATGTACTTGCCGTCGCTCTCCATGGTGTCGCTGCAGGCGCCTTCGTGGAACACGGCTTCGACCTTGCCAAACGCACCTTGGGAAAACAACTCATAGAACACGTCTTTGTCGAGGTAGTCGGCGATCTTCAAGTCGGCCAGATTGCGGAATTTGTCGCCCTCGGTCAGGTCGTCCACCGCAATGATGTGGTCAATGCCACGCGCATTCAAACCTCGGATGATGTTGCTGCCAATGAAGCCTGCGGCCCCGGTCACGACGATCTTCATACAACTTCCTTTGCGCACATCACGCGCATGTGTGGGGTCAAGATTTTCATGCGAACAATTCTTCAAAGCTCACCGTGGCGGTGCCAAACTTGCCCACCACAATGCCGCCGGCCCGGTTGGCCAAGGGCATGGCCTCGCGCAAGCTCAGGCCGCTGGCGACCATGGTTGCCAGCGTGGCAATGACGGTGTCGCCGGCGCCGGTGACGTCAAACACCTCGCGCGCTTGGGCCGACACATGCAACTCGCCTTGGGCGTCAAACAAGGTCATGCCTTCTTCGCTGCGGGTCAGCAGCAGCGCATCGAGCTGCAGTTGCTCACGCAAGGCGTGGGCTTTATGACGCAGGTCGTCTTCGCTGGACCACTCGCCAATGACTTGTTGCAATTCTGCGCGGTTGGGGGTGATGCAGCTGGCCCCGGCGTAGCGGGAATAGTCGCTGCCTTTGGGGTCAATCAACACGACCTTACCTGCTGCGCGGGCGGCACCAATCATCTGGCTGACATGGGCCAGGCCGCCCTTGCCGTAATCGGAGAACAAGACCACAGCGTGTGCGGGCAAAAGGCTGGCAAATTGGGCGGACTGTGAGGCCAGCACTTCGGTTTGTGGGGTGTTTTCAAAGTCCACCCGCAAGAGCTGCTGCTGGCGCCCGATGACGCGCAGTTTGACGGTGGTTTTGAGTTGGGCGTCGCGCCCCAGGTGGGGGGCAATGCCGGTCTTGGCGACCAGGTCTTCCAACAAATGGCTGGCGTCGTCGTCGCCCACCACAGACAGCAAGCTGGCGTGTGCGCCTAGGCTGACCACGTTGTAGGCCACGTTGGCGCAACCGCCCAGTCGGTTTTCTTCGCGGGTGACGCGCACCACGGGCACCGGTGCTTCGGGGCTGATGCGGTCCACCGCACCATACCAATAGCGGTCCAGCATCACGTCGCCCACCACCAGCACCTGGGCTTGGGTGAGTTGTTCACGGGTCACGGTCATAGTTCCTCCACGCGGCGTGCGGGGTAGCTGTCCCAGGCTTGGCAGCCCGGGCATTGCCAAAAGTGTTGGCTGGCCTCAAAGCCACAAGCGGCGCAGCGGTAGCGTTGCAGCGGCTTGGCGGCACGCTCCAAGGCGCGCTGAACCTGAGGGTGAAATTGTTCCTGCTCGAACTTTTCGTGGGCAATCCATTGGGTGGCCGCCACCAATGAGGGTTCACGTTCAAGGTGTTGGGCAAAGCGAGCGTTGGTGTGGGTGTCGCCTTGTGCGGCGCGCAAGCGCACGATGGCCTGGAGCACATCGAGTGAGGCGGTTTGGGCGTAGCTGGCTTCGAGCAGGTTGATCGCGTGATCGGCGCAACCCAAAGTGAGGGCCAAGGCCGCCAGCTGAGGTGCCAACAAGGGCCAAGCCGAGGGCACGTGCTGGGCCAGTGCCTCGAGGGTGGCATACGCCTGTTGAGGGCGGTTGCTATCGGTTTGGGCTTGCGCCAGGGCCATGCGTGCGCGTGCCGACTGCGGGGCCACGGTGATGGCGCGTTCTAACAAGGCGAGCACTTCGTCGCCATGCTGTGCCGTGTCTAGGCTGGCAGCTTGTTCGCACAGGTAGTGGGCCAGACGACCTTGAAAACTGCCTTGTCCGCTGTCGCTGAGTTTTTGCGCGATGACCGAGGCCTTGGCCCAGTCGCGTGAGCGCTCATAAATGCTCAGCAGGGCCAGGTTGGCTTGTGGTTCGTGTACCGTGCCTTCGAGTTTGTGCAGCGCGTTTTCGGCGCGGTCGAGCAAACCCGCTTTGAGGTAGTCGAGGGCCAGCGCGTGTTGGGCCCGGTCAAGGTCTATTTGGTTCAGATCACCACGCGACAGCAAGTGCTGGTGCACCCGCACGGCGCGTTCGTATTCGCCACGGCGGCGAAACAAATTGCCCAACGCAAAGTGCAGCTCCGAGGTGTCGGGGTCGTGCTGAACGGCTTCGATGAAGGCGTCGATGGCCTGGTCTTGCTGCTCGTTGAGCAAGTGGTTCAGGCCTTTGAAATAGGCCTTGGGGGTTTGTCGGTTTTCCAGTCGCAGCTGGCGCAGATCCATGCGCGAAGCCAACCAGCCCAAACCAAAGGCAATGGGCAGGCCAATGAAAATCCAGGTGAAATCAAATTCCATGGGGGGTGTCTGCGGGTGTGGGGACGACACTGCTTGGCGCTTGCTTGGCCAAGCGACGATGGCGCCACCAGCGCGGCACCATGCCTAGCACGCCCACGGTCACGCCCACGACAAAAGCACTCAAGACCACCAGCACCAAAGGCGCTTGCCACGTCGTGCCAAAAAAGAAATGGACCACGGCGTCGTGCTGGTTGTTGAGCGCAAAAGCGAACAGGGTAAAAAAAATGGCTGCTTTCAGAGTGAACTGAAGCAGCCACATGAGGTTTTTCAAGGCGACTCCTCTGTGACAAGGAGAATTTTAGCCCCGCCTCTGTTTAAGTTTTGAGTTCTGACTTGACCAGCAGTTCTTGGGTGCGGGCGTCCACCGCTTCGCGCAGGGCTTTGCCCGGCTTGAAGTGGGGAACGCGCTTTTCCGGAATCGCCACGCTCTCGCCGGAACGCGGGTTGCGTCCCATGCGCGGAGGGCGGCGGTTGATGGAGAAGCTGCCAAAGCCGCGCAGCTCGATGCGGTGCCCGCGCACCAGCGCGTCGCCCATCGCGTCAAGCAAAGTCTTGACGGCGAATTCAGCGTCGCGGTGCGTGAGCTGGCCAAACCGAGCGGCCAGTTCTTCGACCAAGTCGGAACGGGTCATCAGCTGTTGTTGTCAAGCTTGGCACGCAACAAAGCGCCCAAGCTGGTGGTGCCAGCGTTCTCACGTGAAGACTGCTGTGACAAGGAAGCCATGGCTTCTTGTTGGTCCACCGCGTCTTTGGCTTTGATCGACAACTGGATGTTGCGGGTCTTGCGATCCACGTTGACCACCACGGCTGTGACTTCGTCGCCTTCTTTGAGCACGCTGCGTGCGTCTTCCACGCGGTCACGCGAGATTTCGCTGACGCGCAAGTAGCCGATGATGTCTTCGCCCAGGTCGATCTCAGCGCCCTTGGCGTCCACGGTCTTGACCTTGCCGGTGACGGTTTGGCCTTTGTCGTTGACCGACACGAAGGTGGTGAAGGGGTCTGAGTCGAGTTGTTTGATGCCCAAGCTGATGCGCTCGCGGTCCACGTCCACGGCCAAGACCAAAGCCTCGACTTCTTGGCCCTTCTTGAATTCGCGCAC
>CANFJA010000143.1 GCA_947447235.1 Comamonadaceae bacterium | reverse complement strand
GCCACGTGGCGCCTGAAGCTGCTGCGGGCGGCAACATCGCGTTCGTGCACGAGGGTGACTCCATCACCATCGACGCGCGCCAACTGCTGCTGCAACTCAACATCGACGAAGCCACACTGGCCGAACGAAAAGTGGGCTGGAAAGCCCCCGCACCGCGCTACACCCGCGGCGTGCAAGCCAAGTTTGCCTTCAACGCCTCCAGCGCCAGCAAAGGCGCGGTGCTGGACGACTACTGATCAACCCTTTTTATTTGACATCGAAAGACACGCCATGAAACGCGCTCTGTTTGCTTTGCTCTGTTCCGCCACCCTGTCAGCCCCCGTGTTGGCTGATCAGGCTTTGGCCACCTCGAAAAACTGCATGGCCTGCCATGCACTCGACCGCAAACTGGTGGGACCGTCCTACAAAGACGTGGCCGCCAAATACGCTGGCGACAAATCGGCGGTGGACAAGCTGGCCGGCAAAATTCAAAAAGGCGGCGCAGGCACTTGGGGCCCAGTGCCCATGCCGGCCAACCCACAAGTCAGCGATGCGGAAGCCCTGAAGTTGGCCGCTTGGGTCTTGTCCGTCAAATAAGCCAGAAGATTTGGAACACCATGACCACGATTCGCCAAGAAGACCTGATTGAGTCGGTTGCTGCGGCACTGCAGTACATCAGCTACTACCACCCTGCAGACTACATTGCGCACCTGGCCCGCGCTTACGAGCGCGAGCAAAGCCCAGCCGCCAAAGACGCCATCGCGCAAATTTTGACCAACAGCAAGATGAGCGCCACCGGTCATCGCCCGATTTGCCAAGACACCGGCATCGTCAACGTCTTCTTGAAAATCGGCATGGACGTGCGCTGGGAAGGTTTCAGCGGCAGCGTCGAAGACGCCATCAACGAAGGCGTGCGCCGTGGCTACAACCACCCCGACAACATGTTGCGTGCATCCGTCGTGGCCGACCCACAATTCGCCCGCAAGAACACCAAAGACAACACGCCCGCGGTGATCTTCACCGAACTCGTGGCTGGCGACAAAGTGGACGTGACCGTGGCAGCCAAAGGCGGCGGCAGCGAAAACAAATCCAAGATGTACATGCTCAACCCCAGCGACAGCGTGGTCGACTGGGTGCTCAAAACCGTGCCCACTATGGGCGCCGGTTGGTGCCCGCCCGGCATGCTGGGCATAGGCATTGGCGGCACCGCCGAAAAAGCGGTGCTGATGGCCAAAGAAAGCCTGATGGACGACCTCGACATGTACCAGCTGCTGGAGAAATCCAGCAAAGGCGACAAGCTCAGCCAGGTCGACGAACTGCGCTTGGAGCTCTACACCAAGGTCAACGCCCTGGGCATTGGCGCGCAAGGCTTGGGTGGCTTGACCACCGTGCTGGACGTGAAGATCAAGATGTATCCCACCCACGCAGCCAGCAAGCCCATCGCCATGATCCCCAACTGCGCGGCCACACGCCACGCACACTTTGTGATGGATGGCTCGGGCCCGGTGTACCTCACCCCGCCGTCGCTCGATCTGTGGCCCAACGTCAACTGGACGCCCGACACGCAAAAGAGCAAGCGGGTCGACCTCAACACCTTGACCAAAGACGAAGTGGCCAGCTGGAAGCCTGGCCAAACCTTGCTGCTCAACGGCAAGATGCTGACCGGTCGCGACGCTGCCCACAAGCGCATCCAAGACATGTTGGCCAAGGGCGAGAAACTGCCTGTGGACTTCACCAACCGCGTCATCTATTACGTGGGCCCCGTCGACCCGGTGGGCGACGAAGCCGTGGGCCCCGCAGGCCCCACCACCGCCACCCGCATGGACAAGTTCACCGAGATGATGCTGGCGCAAACCGGCTTGATCTCCATGGTGGGCAAAGCCGAACGCGGCCCCACCGCCATTGAAGCCATCAAAAAGCACAAGTCGGCTTACCTGATGGCCGTGGGCGGCGCCGCCTACTTGGTCTCCAAGGCCATCAAACATGCTGAGGTGGTGGGCTTTGCCGACCTGGGCATGGAAGCGATTTACGAGTTTGATGTAGTGGACATGCCCGTCACGGTGGCGGTGGATGCAGGGGGCACCAGCGCCCACATCACCGGCCCGGCTGAATGGGAAAAACGCATTGCCACGGGTGAGTTCAAAGGCATTGGGGTGAAGGCGGGCTGAGCCAAGCTTTTCCCTATGAAAAACGGCCTCTGATGAGGCCGTTTTTTGATGTGTGTGTTCAGTGCAAATGGCGCGGCTTACGCCCACCATGGCCTGAGCCGCCATGCCCGCCCCCATTGCCACGTGGCGGCTTGCCCAAATCCAGCGAGTTGACCAAACTGTCAAAACGCTGCGAAAACAATTTGTCGATCTCGTCGACCACACCGCTCAACTCAGAGCCATCAAAGTGGCGCTCCATCAAATGAATCACGTCGTTGACCAGCATGTCGCGCTGCGCTTGCATGATGTCGGCCGGTGTGGGGCCAACAAACAGCATGACGAAATCGTCTTTGGCGTCTTCCCCTGAAGGGTCTTCTTCGTCGTCAAACTGGTTGTCGTAGAAGGTCACCTCAATGGCTGCGCCAGCAGCGGTGAGTTCGTTCAAGTTCATGCACATTTCGTCCAAGCTTTGACGAAAATCGTCGTCGCCAGGCACCGTCCAACACATTTGCAACATGTGCTCTTGGGCATCGAGTCGGATACCAGGCTCTTCCGGGTAAGCGCTGGTCGCGCCGTCTTCAAGGGACAAGGCCCCGGCGTAATGCCACAGCGGGCGCAAGGCCTCTTGCAATTGATTCAAGCCCACATCAGGGCGCAAAGGTACCTGTCCGTGCACATGAATTTCATACGCGGCGTTGTAACGTGCCATGACGAAACTCCTTCTTTGGTGCCTGTGTAAAAAAATGGTGCCCGAGACCGGAATCGAACCGGTACGCCCCTTGCGGAAAGCGAGAGATTTTAAGTCTCTTGTGTCTACCTATTTCACCACTCGGGCGGTGTGTGTGTTGCTTGTGTGCTTGTGTTTGTATTTTAACGCTGACAACAAGTAGACCTATTTTCAACCGAGAAACTAAACCTTAATTACCAATCGTTAGTGATGAGGAAACATGTCATGACTTGTCGTTAAAGTAAGTGTCTTGTGCGGTTTTGCACAACCAACTTTTAAAACATTCAGACCATGAACACAGCTGCCACCTCATCTGAAAAAGACAAAGGCCTTTGGGCCAGCATCTTCACCAATCCTGCGTCCCAAGCATTCAAAACTTGGGTTGCCATCATCAACTTTTGGATTTTTGTATCGTGCATCTTTTTGGCTGGCGAAACGGTTGAACCCTATGCCACCACCCATGTCAAGTTGTTTGACATGGTGGAGATCACAGCGGTGATCTTTTTCACCATCGACTACTTAGGTCACTTGTACTTCGCAAAAAATCGTGTCAAGTACTTCTTCAGCTTCTGGGGCTTGGTCGATTTGATTTCCATCGTGCCAACCTACTTGAGTCTGTTGAATTTGACGGCCTTACAAGGCACCAAAGTGTTTCGTATCTTGCGCGTGGTGCGGGTGTTGCGGGTGCTCAAAATGGCACGCATTGCGCTGCAGCAGCTTGAGCACAAGATTGAGGCCAGCAACCCTATTCTGACCAACCTCAAGATCTATTTCATTGCCCTCTTCTCTGTGGTGATGATCTCCAGCACCTTGATGTATTACGTTGAAGGCGACTTGTACTCGGCCGAAGCCATGGCCCAAGGACAAGCGCATTTAGATGCACAAATCAAAGCCACGCCTTTGCCAGCTGATGCACCCCCTGAAGCATCCAAGTTCATGCCCACTGACCCCATGAGTGGCAACCCCATTCCTGAAGACAAGCGCTTCTTCACCTCCATCCCGGCGGCCATGTGGTGGTGCATGGTGACTCTGACCACCACCGGCTACGGCGACATGTTTCCGCTGACCTTTTGGGGGCGGATGATTGCAGCGGCCACGATGTTGATGGGCTTGGTTCTGTTTGGTATTTTGTTGAACATTGTGGGTAAAACCATCATGGTGCTTTTGTTTGGCGAGCACATCACAGCCGCTGAGGACACACCCGCAACCCGGGAAGGAATTTTGCGCATGATGGTGAATCGCAAATGGATCACGGAGCACCGCGCCTATGAGATTGAACTCATGTCGGAAGAAGACATCAAAGACAAGTTCAAAAACGTTTAACGCATTCAGGAACGAACCATGTCAAAGAAATTACTCCAAATATGTGCAGCGTGCGCGCTTGGCTTGTCACTGACGGCCAGCTTGGCTGCAGACAAAAAAGATGCGCCTGCGGCTGACCCCGTGGTGAAAAAGTCCGACTCTGGCATTTGCCATGACAAGTCAAGCCCCTCATTTGGCAACACCAAGAAGTTCACGGCCTTTGCGTCGCTGGACGAATGCGTCAAAAGCGGTGGCAAGTTGCCTGCTGGCGCACCAGCACCAGCACCAGCACCAGCAGCGGACCCGGTCAAGAAGTCAGAGTCTGGCATTTGCCATGACAAATCGAGCCCGCACTATGAGCGCACCAAGAAGTTCACTGAATTCAAAACAGTGGATGAGTGCGTGAAGAGCGGTGGCAAGTTGCCAAAATAACCACAACGGCACCCAAAGAAAAAGCCCCTAGAACTGAGTTCTAGGGGCTTTTGTGTTGGAGCGGGAAACGAGGCTCGAACTCGCGACCTCAACCTTGGCAAGGTTGCGCTCTACCAACTGAGCT
>CANFJA010000142.1 GCA_947447235.1 Comamonadaceae bacterium | reverse complement strand
CCGCCAGCTATCAAACAAATACGCCCCTCACGGGGCGTTTTTCATGTCTACCCACCAAACCACCCTCCATTTTTAATCGCTGGCGGAGATGTTATTGCGCTTGATGAAGGTGGCATAAGCTTCTCGCTCAAGCTTCATCGATGCGGCTAGGCTGCTGGGGCTGAGAGATTCTGGTATCAAGCCTTGGGCCTCTAATTTGCTTGCTAAGGCGTTGGACTTTGCAAGGCTCACCCAGGCCTGGTTCATGCGATCAATGATCTGGGGTGGGGTGCCAGTGGGTGCCACCAAACTGAACGAACTGTGGGTGTTGAGCTCAGGCACACCGGCTTCTGCCAGGGTGGGCGTGGCCGGTAACAGCGGCGTGCGCTGTTCGCATGCAAGGGGGATGATTTTGCCCGCCTTGATCAGTGACAGTGCTGATGCCACATCGGCAAACATGAAATGAATTTGCCCCGCCAACAAGTCTTGGTAAGCCGGCCCCAGGCCCTTGTAGGGCACGTGTAAAAAGTTGGCGCCTGTTCTCTCTTCGAGCATGCGCACGCCCAAATAGGTGGTGCTGCCCGTGCCCGCCGAGCCGAAAGAAATCTTGCCTGGCTCTTTTTTGCCAAGTTCGATCAACTCTTGAAGGCTGCGCGCTTTGAGACTGGGGTTGACCACCAACACCAAAGGACCTAACGCACGCATGATCGGTGCGAAATCACGCTCAGCGTCATAGCTCAAGTTCTTGAACAAGCTGCCGTTGATGGTCAAGGATGTGTTGGCAGAGACCAAAAAGGTGTAACCGTCCGGGGCTGATTTGGCGACACTCGCCGCGCCAATGTTGCCGCTGGCTCCGGGACGGTTTTCGATCACAAATTGTTGCTTGAACACCTCGCCAAGGGCTTGCCCGAGCATGCGTGCGTACATGTCGGTGCCACCGCCAGGAGAAGATGAAACCACCAATTTCACCGGTCGGCTGGGCCAAGTCTCTTGTGACCAACTGGGATGACTCGCGGCGCACATCCATGCGCAAAAAACTGCGATCCAAAATTTGACCTGTTGCATCGGGATGTCTCCTGTGTTCAGCCGAATAATAGCGGGGCCAGCAGGCCTGGCCGTGGTGCAAGCCTTGCGTGCTTTGAATGCCCAACGCATCGACTGGGTCTCTCCTTATCCCGTCGATTTGACCCAAGCGAGTCAGGCCTATTGGATGTCACATGGCTTTGACATTGGTGATGTGCAAGTGGTGACCACGCCAGAGCAGGGGTTTCACGCCATCTACCTCACGTCCACACAAGCCGCGACCCAAGCCGCGCAACGTCTCGCGCAATCCACTGCCGATGCTGCGTTGATGTTGGGCACGGGCATGCCTACGTTGAAGACCTTGTTGGCCCAAAGAGGACAGTCCCGCCCGCCCATGCTCTCGAGCATGTTGGCCTTGATGTGGCAGTCCGTCGTTCGGGCAAGTTCTTTATCGCTTGAGCGTCACGGCGCTCTTCTTCGTCCTTGCGGCGTATGTTTTCGCTGGCAGGTATATCAATTGATGTTGCAACAGGTGGGGCTGAGGCCCTCAACAAATTGGCGAACTAAAAATTTCATTGGGTGCTGTCTGACATGCTGATGCAGACTTCTTTCTGAGGCCTCTTCTTATGAGTTAATTGGTTTTATTTATGTGTTCATTTGAATTTATTTAAATACTTTTTTATATTTATTCCTTTCTAAAGGCAACTCAATGAATGGAAAGTACATTTACTTCGGCACAGGTGATGAATGGGTTGTTGAGCTCCGATGCATTCAAATAATTTACAAAAAATGAGTTGAAAAGTTTTATTAACTTTGACGCTTGACGTTTGTTGGCAACGGCAAAACCCTCTGGACTGATCAAGCGCAGACTTTGGCAGCGACTGCTATGCTTTCCAAAAGCCCAAACGACGATGTCCAAATTTCAAGCCCAGTTCATGGTCAAACGTCTGACGGTGATGGTGTCAGCCCTGGCCTTTGTCAGTGCTGGCGCGCACGAAACGAATGTGGCAGCAGCCCTGAACGATGTGGAGGTCAGGGGCCACTACGACAATGCGACCGGCTCAAGCGATGCGGCCAGTCAAGGGGTGGTGGGGTCGGCGATGTTGCGCAGCCGGGCAGCCTTGCGCCCTGCAGATATTTTGGAATACATCCCCGGCCTGGTGGTGACCCAACATTCGGGCGACGGCAAAGCCAACCAATATTTTTTACGCGGCATGAACCTGGACCACGGCAGCGACTTCGCCACCAGCGTCAACGGTGTGCCGGTCAACCTGCCCAGCCATGCACATGGCCAAGGCTACAGCGATCTGAATTTTTTGATCCCCGAGTTGGTCAGTCGGGTTGAATACCGCAAAGGGCCTTACGCGGCTTCAGAGGGTGATTTTTCGTCAGCGGGTTCCGCGAGTTTTGTCTACCGAACTCAACTCGATCGTCCGCTTGCAGACGTCACTCTGGGTCAGCGCGGTTACATGCGCGGTGTGGTGGCGGGCTCGCAAGACGTCAGCGAAGGCGTCACTTTGTTGTCGGCTCTAGAGCGGGTCAATAACAACGGGCCATGGTCCACGCCCCAAGATTTGCGCAAGCTCAACGCGCAGTTCATCCTCAGCAGTGGCAGCCCCAGAGAAGGGTGGTCAACCAGTGTGTCGGCCTATTCAGCCAGCTGGAACGCAACCGACCAAGTGCCACAACGCTTGATCGATGCGGGCACTTACCAAGGGCAGCCCTTTGGACGCTTTGACACCCTAGACGCGAGCGACGGCGCCACCACCCGACGCACCAGTGTGTCTGGCAACTGGCATCACAACGCGGGCCATGCGTTGACGCAAGTCCAGTGGTATGCCGTGTCTTACAGCCTCGATTTGTATTCCAATTTCACCTACAACTTGGCGCGTGCCAGCGACCAATTTGCGCAAACAGATCAACGCACGGTGGTGGGCGGCAAAGCTTTCAAGTCCTGGTTTCAGCCGCTCGGTGACCAGCAGTCCATGCAAAACACCTTGGGCCTTCAAATACGACAAGACCGCATCACGCTGGGTCTGTTCGACACGGTGTCGCGCCACATTCAATCGACCGTGCGTGACGATGAGGTCCATCAAATGCAAGTCGGTGTCTATGGCGAAAACGAGCGGGTCTGGAACAGTTGGTTTCGCACGGTGGCCGGTGTGCGCGCAGACCAATTCAATGCCAGAGTGAGCAGCGCACCTCAAGCAGTGAATTCAGGCACGTCCAATGGCTCAAAAATTTCACCCAAGGTGTCGTTGATTGCGGGGCCATGGAAAAAAACAGAAGTTTTCTTCAATACAGGCCATGGGTTTCACAGCAACGACGCCCGAGGGACCACGGCCAAAGTGGATCCGAGAACAGGACAAGCGATCGATGCCGTGTCCCCACTCGTGCGTTCTCGGGGACAAGAGATAGGCATCAAGACACAACTCGTTCCAGATCTGCAAACCGCGTTGGCCTTTTGGCGTTTGGACGTCGACTCAGAGTTGGTGTATGCGGGAGACACCGGAAACACGCGAGCAGGACGGCCCAGTCGCAGAACCGGCGTGGAATGGAGCAACCACTGGACGCCGGGTGAACACCTGTGGATGGATGCCAACTTGGCTTGGACGCAGCCCAAATATTCGGACAACGACCCCATGGGCAACAACATACCCAATGCGGTACAAAAAGTGGCCAACCTCAGCTTGGCGTTGAAAAATTTGGGGTCATGGTCAGGGTCCTTGGGGGCTCGCTATGTGGGGGCCGCCCCTTTAATTGAAAACAATGCAATCAGGTCGGCGTCAAGCGTGACCGCTCATCTGCGCGTCAACCGCAAGTTGTCCAACGACGTCGATGTCACCCTGGACATCTTCAACCTGACGGACCGCCAGAACAACGACATCAGCTATGACTACACCTCTCGATTGGTGGGTGAGCCATCGCTCGGTGTCGATGGCATCCATGTGCATCCTGCCGAGCCGCGGACTCTGAGGGTGAGCACGCGATATAGATTTTGATCAGGCTTGAAGCCAAGGACGCAAGCTGCGCAAAACCCCCTGTCAATGGGGTGCGTCTCTATACAATGCCACGGGTCGTTGACGCAAGGGAGAACAGTGCATGGCCAATTTCAAACGTCCCGACTGGGTGACGCTGTGGCCACAACTGATCAAGTGGGTGCTGCTGTCTGGCGCCATCGCGTTCATGGCTGGCAGCGCCTCGGCGTTTTTTTTGTGGGCGCTGGACTGGGCCACCACCACCCGCGAGACCCATCGCGGGTTGATCTGGGGCTTGCCCTTGGCGGGCTTTGCCGTCGGTTGGCTTTATCTGAAGTGGGGCCAGTCGGTGGATGCGGGCAACAACCTGCTGATCGATGAAATTCACGACCCCCAAAAAACAGTGCCTCTGCGCATGGCACCCTTGGTCTTAGGCGGCACAGTCGTGTCCCATTTGTTTGGCGCGTCTGTCGGGCGCGAGGGCACTGCTGTGCAAATGGGCGGCGCCTTGGCCGATCAGCTGACACGGCTGTTCCAACTCAAACACGACGATCGACGACTGATTTTGATGGCGGGCATCAGCGCCGGCTTCGCTTCGGTGTTTGGCACGCCCCTCGCAGGCGCGGTGTTTGGCTTGGAGGTGCTCGCCATTGGGCGATTGCGCTATGACGCTTTGTTGCCCTGCGTGGTGGCTGCGGTGGTGGCTGATCAAGTGGGGCTGCTGTGGGGGGTGCAGCACACGGTCTACACCCTGTCGCAAGTGCCTGT
>CANFJA010000141.1 GCA_947447235.1 Comamonadaceae bacterium | reverse complement strand
TTTGGTGCACAGTTCACGCCCAACCAGCCGGGCTATGCCCCCCAAGGTTATGGCCCACAAGGCTATCCCGCACAAGCACCCACAGGCGGTTCGACCATGACTGGTGCCGTGGTGGGCAGCTTGGCTGGTGTGGCTGCAGGCTATGCTTTGTCAAAGGCCTTGGAAGGTGACCACCACAGCAGCAACAGCGCACCTGCGGCCGACCACAGCGGCGGCTATGTGCCGTTTGACGCCCCAGCCCGTCCCGACTTGGGCAGTTTTGATGCGGGCTCTGGCAGTGGCTGGGACGACAGCGGCAGCAGCGACTCAGGTGGTGGCGACGACAGCTGGTGATCGACCCGGCTGCGGGCCCTCAGGCTTTTGGCGTGTGGCCCAAGGCCTGAACCACCACCTCGTGGGTCACCCGCTGCGCCGCTTTGTGGGTCGACGTCATAGGGCGCCGCGCTGACCACACCAGCATGAGCTGGCTCAGCAGCTGGGGCCGCTCAATCCGGTGGGTGCTGAAGTCTTTGGGTTGGGCAAAGCTGCTCAGGGTGTAGGCGGGCAGCACGGCGTAGCCCAGGCCTTCTTTGACCAGTTCCAAAATTGCATTCAAGCCATCGATTTCGAGCACGATCTGCGGCTTGCGGTTGAGTCGCTGCATTTCGGTGTCGATCAACAAGCGAAATGCGTTGGGTCGGCTGGGCAAAATCAGAGGCAAATCCAGCAAAGCAGAGAGGGATACCAACGGTTGTAGGACGGCGCCTGAGCGCTGGGCCTTGTTGCCAGCTATCAAGATCAAGGCATCTTCATGCAGCACCGTCATCTCCAAATCAGGTGCCGGCGGCGGGTTGTAGAGCACGGCCATGTCGAGCTGACCGGCGCGCAAGCTCTCGAGCATGGGCACCGAAAAGCCTTCGGTCAGCGACAGCTGCGACTGCGGCAGTTGGTCGCGAAACGACAGGGTCAAGGGCACCGTGATGAGCTTGGACAGGCTGGGCGGCAGCCCGATGGACACGCGCCCGGCAAGGGCGCCGCGCACCGAGGCCAACTCTTCTTGCGCCACGCTCACTTGGTGCAAGATGCCGCGCCCGTGCTCCAGCATCACCTTGCCCGCTTCGGTCACGGTGACGCCACGGCCATTGCGCAGCAGCAGGTTTTGCCGCAACTCGACTTCGAGCTGGCGCACATGGCGGCTGAGCAGCGGCTGTGGCATGCCCAGCGCAATGGCAGCTTTGGTGAAGCTGCCCAACTCGGCCACCCGGACAAAGGATTCGATTTGCTTGAGTTCCATGATTTTTGAAAATGAATAACCAATTGTCTGTTATTTAAATTTGTTATATCAGCTAGTTGTCCCCAAGCCCCTTCAAACCAGCCCTGAAAGGGGGGGAGGTCTCTAGAATCCAAGCCCATGCAAACCCCAAACTCTGTGCTGCGCGGCATTTCCTCCATGGCCACCCGTGCCATCCTGGCCGATTTGACCCAGGTCTACCAAGCCGAAACCGGCGTGGCTGTGCAGATCGAGTCGGTGGGTGGGGTGGATGCGGTCAAACGCGTGCAAGCAGGTGAAGCCTTGGATGTGGTGCTGCTGGCCTCAGACGCCATCGAACGTTTGATCGTCTCGGGCCATGTGTTGGCCGACAGTCGCCATGATTGGGTGCGTTCACCCGTGGCGCTGGCGGTACGTGCAGGCGCAGCCCATCCCGACATCGCCTCGGAGGCCGCGCTCAAGGCCGCCGTGTTGGCCGCCCCGAGCTTGGGTTTTTCTACCGGGCCCAGTGGCACATACCTGAACCAACTGCTGTTGCGCTGGGGCATTGCCGAGCAAGTGAAGTCGCGCATCGTGGTGCCGCCGCCCGGCACACCGGTGGGAAGCTTGGTGGCCCAGGGTGAGGTGGCCTTGGGTTTTCAGCAGCTCAGCGAACTGATCGCCTTGCCCGGCATTGAGGTGCTGGGCACCTTGCCGCCTGAGGTGGCCTACATCACCACGTTCTCGGCAGGCATTCCCCAAGCCATTGGCCACGACGAGGCACGCGTCAAGGCCGTGCAGGCATTTTTGAAGTTCTTGGCTTCGGCGGACGTGGAAGACGTCAAGCGTGGCCAAGGCATGGACTGGCTCTGATTTTTTTCTGATCTCCAAACTTTTAGCCCTGAAGGTTTTTTTTATGTCTCTCATCATCGACGTCCACGGTCACTACACCACCGCGCCCAAAGCGCTGGAAGACTGGCGCAACCGCCAAATCGCTGGCATCCAAGATCCCGCGTCCATGCCCAAAGCATCGGAGCTGAAAATCAGCGACGACGAGCTGCGCGAAACGATTGAAACCAACCAACTCGCCAAGATGAAAGAGCGCGGCTCAGACATCACCATCTTCAGCCCACGTGCCAGCTTCATGGCCCACCACATTGGCGACTTCCAGGTGTCGTCCACCTGGGCCGCCATTTGCAACGAACTGTGCTACCGCGTGGCCCAACTCTTTCCCAACAACTTTGTGCCTGCGGCCATGTTGCCCCAGTCGCCGGGTGTGGACCCCGCCACCTGCATTCCTGAATTGGTCAAATGCGTGGAGCAGTACGGCAATGTGGGCCTCAACCTCAATCCCGATCCTTCGGGCGGTCACTGGACATCGCCGCCTTTGAGCGACAAGTCGTGGTACCCCATTTACGAGAAGATGGTGGAGTACGACATTCCCGCCATGATCCACGTCTCCACCAGCTGCAACAGCTGTTTCCACACCACCGGCGCGCACTACCTGAACGCCGACACCACGGCCTTCATGCAGTGTTTGACCAGTGACTTGTTCAAAGACTTCCCCACCTTGAAGTTCTTGATTCCCCATGGCGGCGGCGCAGTGCCTTACCACTGGGGCCGTTTTCGCGGCTTGGCGCAAGAGCTGAAAAAGCCTTTGTTGTCCGAGCACCTGCTCCACAACATTTACTTTGACACCTGCGTGTACCACCAGCCGGGCATTGACTTGTTGACCAAGGTGATCCCGGTCAAGAACATCATGTTTGCCTCGGAAATGATTGGTGCTGTGCGCGGCATCGACCCCGAAACAGGCCACCCCTTTGACGACACCAAGCGCTACATCGAGGCCACCGCCAACCTGAGCGCCGAAGAACGTCACCAGGTGTACGAGGGCAACGCACGTCGCGTGTTCTCACGCTTGGACACGAAGCTGAAATCCCAAGGCCGTTGATGCATTGAATTGGTTAATTGGGGTCAGAACCCCATTGTTTGAGTCCAAATTTTTTCAGGAGAAAACCACATGTACGAACTCGGCGTTGTCTACCGCAACATCACCCGCGCTGACCGCGCCACCTCCGACAGCTTGGCCGCTTTGGGCTCTGCCACCGTGCACGAAGCCATGGGCCGCGTGGGCTTGATGAAGCCTTATATGCGCCCCATCTATCCCGGTGCGCAGGTGTCGGGCACGGCAGTGACGGTGTTGCTGCACCCCGGCGACAACTGGATGATGCATGTGGTGGCT
Source organism: Comamonadaceae bacterium (assembly GCA_947447235.1). GTDB lineage: Bacteria > Pseudomonadota > Gammaproteobacteria > Burkholderiales > Burkholderiaceae_C > Limnohabitans. The sequence continues at coordinate 1,295 of CANFJA010000141.1, read as the reverse complement.
GAGCAAATTCAGCCCGGCGACATTGTGGTGGCTGCCATCACGGCCGAATGCACCGACGGCTACTTTGGTGACCTGCTGGCCACCTCGTTCATGGCGCGTGGCGCGCGTGCCCTGATCATCGATGCGGGTGTGCGCGATGTGAAAGAACTCACCAAGATGGGCTTTCCCGCTTGGAGCAAAGCCATCAGCAGCAAGGGCACCATCAAGGCCACCATCGGTTCGGTCAACATCCCCGTGGTGTGTGCCGGCATGATCGTGCACCCCGGTGACGTGATCGTGGCCGACGACGACGGCGTGGTGTGCGTGCCTCAAGCCATCGCCGCCAAGACTTTGGCGACGGCGCAAGCACGTGAAGCCAACGAAGGCGAAAAGCGCGCCAAGCTGGCTGCGGGCGCACTGGGCTTGGACATGTACAAGATGCGCGAACCCCTGGCTGCGGCGGGTTTGAAGTACATCGACTGACAGGACGTTTGATGCGCGCATTGCACCGCACCTTAGGACCTTGGCTGTTGTTGGCCCTGCTGTGTTTGGGCGGGTGCGTGCGTACATGGGAAACAGGTGCTGCTTCTGCGCCTGCGCTGGCGCAGGTCGCACCCGAGGTGCAACAGGCGTTGGCGCCCTCGGGCGTGTTACGTCTGGGGGTGTACTTGGGCAGCCCGACCTCGTGGGTGCAAGATGCACGCACGGGGGCGTCGCACGGTGTGGCGTTTGAATTAGGTCACGCCCTCGGGCAGGCACTGGGTGTGCCGGTGCAGGTGGTGCGCTACCCCCGGGTGGCTGAGGTGATGGAAGGTCTCAAACGCTCAGAGGTGGACATGACCTTCACCAATGCCACTGTGGCGCGGGCCAAAGACGTGGACTTCACTGCGCCCTTGATTCAACTCGAACTTGGCGTGCTGGTGCCCAAGGGCAGCGCCATCCAGAACTTTGCCGACGTGGACCGTGCCGGTGCGCGTCTGGGCGTGAGCCAGGGCAGTTCGTCGCAAGGCGTGTTGGGCCAGCGCTTGAAGCTGGCCCGCTTGGTGCCAGTGGCGTCCTTGGATGTGGCGCAGCAGATGCTGCAGCGCGGCGACTTGGATGCCTTTGCCACCAACAAAGGCATCTTGTTTGAACTGTCTGAACAAGTGCCAGGCTCGCAGGTTCTCACAGACCGCTGGGGTGTGGAGAACTTGGCCATTGCGATTCCGAAGGGACGCGAGGCTGGCCGGGCTTATTTGAACGACTTTGCCCAAGCGCGCGTGCGCGAGGGCGATGTCAAACGCATGTCTGAGCGCGCAGGTTTGCGTGGCTTGGTC
>CANFJA010000140.1 GCA_947447235.1 Comamonadaceae bacterium | reverse complement strand
TCAGCCTCACGCCCGAGCAGCCTGAACCTTTGCAGCGTTTGCCGCACATCGTGGTGGTGATCGACGAAGTGGCCGACCTGATGATGGTGGTGGGCAAGAAGATCGAAGAGCTGATTGCCCGTTTGGCCCAAAAGGCCCGCGCCGCAGGCATTCACCTGATTTTGGCCACCCAGCGTCCCAGCGTGGATGTGATCACGGGCCTGATCAAGGCCAACATCCCGACCCGCATCGCCTTTCAGGTCAGCAGCAAGATTGACAGCCGCACCATCCTCGACCAAATGGGCGCCGAAGCCTTGTTGGGCATGGGTGACATGCTCTACATGGCCAGCGGCACCGGGCTGCCCATTCGCGTCCACGGCGCCTTCGTGAGCGACGAAGAAGTCCACCGTGTCGTGAGCTACCTCAAGACCCAAGGCGAACCCGACTACATCGAGGGCGTGCTCGAGGGCGGCACGGTTGACGGCGAGGGCAATGCCAGCGGCCCCGACTTGTTTGGCGATGCACCCGCAGAAAAAGACCCGATGTACGACCAAGCCGTCGAAGTGGTGTTGAAGAACCGCAAGGCCAGCATCTCGCTGGTGCAGCGCCACTTGAAGATTGGCTACAACCGCGCCGCGCGTTTGGTGGAAGACATGGAAAAAGCCGGCATGGTCAGCGCCATGAGCAACAACGGCCAGCGCGAAATTTTGGTGCCCAGACGCGATGAGTAGCGTCACACGTCCAGCGCATGACAAAGCTCGGCTGTTCGCCATGAACAAGCCAGCACGTCATGTGTCGCTAGCACAGACCCGTGGCCGCTTCACGCCCTGGACATACGCGATGGGGCATGCGGTGATGGGGTGGGCTTTGGCTGGGGCGTGTGCGTGCGTCGGCGTGGCGCATGCCAACAGCCTCGACACCCTGGCTGTTTTTTTGAAAACCACCCAAAGTGGACGCGCCGACTTCACCCAGGTGGTGACCTCGCCAGCCAAACCCGACCAAGCCGTGCGCAACAAAACCTCGGTGGGCAGCTTTGCGTTTGTGCGGCCGGTGCGCTTTCGCTTTGACTACCAAAAACCGTTTCCTCAAACCATCGTCGCCGACGGGCAAACCTTGTGGTTGTATGACGCAGACCTGGCCCAGGTGACCGCCCGCAAACAGGCCCAGGCTTTGGGCAGCACGCCCGCCGCCTTGATTGCCACTGCCGCCGATCTGGCGGCCTTGCAACAAGAATTCACCTTGCAAGCCGAGCCCGACGCCAACGGCTTGCAGTGGGTGCAAGCCACACCCAAGAGCCGCGACAGCGCCTTACAGTCGGTGCGCATTGGCTTGCGTGTGCAAGCACAGGGCACAGCCTTGGACAAGCTCGACATCTTGGACGCCTTGGGTCAGCGCTCGTTGCTAAGCTTTGAGCGCTTCGAGATCAACCCAGCCAATCTGGGTGTGGCGCAGTTCAACTTTGTGCCGCCCAAGGGCGTGGACGTGGTGCGGCCCTGAACCCACCTTGGCCGTTGGCGACGCTGCACCCATGACACGCCACCCGACGCCGCAGCCCACGCTGCAAGGCCTGCCGCCTTTGCTCAGCGCCAACACCCGCTTGGTGGTGTTGGGCAGTTTTCCGGGTGTGGCCTCGCTGCGCGCCCAGCAGTACTACGGCCACCCGCAAAACCATTTCTGGAAAATCGTGGCCATCTTGTTGTCGCCCGACCCAGCGGCGGTGCTGGCGCAGCACTACGACGCACGTGCCCAGTGGTTGCTGGCCCATGGCGTGGGCCTGTGGGACGTGTACGCCGCGTGTGAGCGCGAGGGCAGCTTGGACAGCCACATTCAAAACGCCCAAGTCAACGACTTGCCCAGCCTGCGAACGCGTTGCCCGGCCTTGGCGGGCGCGGCCCACAACGGCGGAGAGAGCTTTCGCCATGCCCGCATCACGCAGGCTTTGGGCTTGCCGGTGTACCGCCTGCCTTCTACCAGCCCGGCCAATGCCAGCTGGTCGTTTGCACGCAAATTGGCGGCGTGGCGCGAGGTGTTTGAGGCGGTGGGCTTGATCAAGCCTGGCGCTTGATTTTTGATCAGGCTAACGCTGCTTTGGCTCGTGTTCGCGGGGAGTTACGTTTCAAACGAATTTCAACGGTACTTCCCACCGCGCTTGCCGCCTTGATCAAGGTATCCAGCTGAATGGACAGATTGCTCGGGTCAAGCACGCGATCAAGCTGTGAGCGGCTGGTCGCCATACGTTGCGCCATATGGACCTTGCTGATCTTGTTGCTTTGCATGGCATCCATCAATTGCTCGGCCAGCGCCCTTTTGAGCGCACGGGCTTGCACTTCTTCATAGATGCCATCCGCTTTGAGGAAGTCATCAAAACTGCTGCCCGTATGAGGGTTCTGCTCAGTTGTCTTGGCCATGTTGCCACTCCTTGAATCGTTTGTTTGCCAACTCGATATCGGCTGGGTTGGTTTGCTGGGTCTTCTTGATGAAGGCATGTAACAAAACCATTTCAGATTGCTCTACGGCAAACAGCACGCGTGCAATGCGATTGCCTATCTTGCTGCGAACCTCCCAAATGGGGCCGCGCAAGTGATCCACTCTGGGCTTGCCGATCGGCCACTTGTACTGCACGTATGCAATGTCTTCCCCAATGCTCTGCCGATCTGATTTGCCCAGTCCCTTCAACCAGTCGCGAACAGGTTCATCGCCACTTGCAGTGCGATAAAAAATTGCTGGAATTTTTCTGTGCAATGGCACTCCCTTGAGTGTACCTTAAAAGGTCCTTTTGGGCGGGCGCTTGCTGCTTTTTCAGTGATGCAAGCGTCTGCTGGTACAAATCGTTTGTGAGCCAGATTGGACAGGCTATCGGATGAACTGTTCAAGGGCCTTCGCTACACTTCAAGACTTAGCGATTTAAAGTATTTTTTAGCGTGTCCTCCACCCATATCCCCCTCGCCGAACGCCTGCGCCCACGCAGCTTGGGCGAGGTCATTGGTCAGCAGCATCTGCTGGGCGAGGGCATGGCCTTGCGGGTGGCGTTCGAGTCGGGCCAGCCGCACAGCTGCATTTTGTGGGGCCCGCCCGGTGTGGGCAAAACCACCATCGCGCGTTTGATGGCCGATGCGTTTGATGCGCAGTTTTTGTCCATCAGCGCGGTGTTGGGCGGCGTGAAAGAAATCCGCGAAGCGGTGGAGATGGCGGTGGCCGTTCGCGATGGCTTGGACCCCAAGCGCACCATCATGTTTGTGGACGAGGTGCACCGCTTCAACAAAAGCCAGCAAGATGCGTTTTTGCCGCATGTCGAGTCGGGGCTGTTCACCTTCATTGGCGCGACCACCGAAAACCCCTCGTTCGAGGTGAACTCGGCCTTGTTGTCGCGGGCCGCGGTGTATGTGTTGCAACCCTTGTCCGAGGACGACCTAGGCCAAATCATCGCCAAGGCGCAAGCCATTGACGCGGTGCCCGCCTTGGACGAAGCAGCCCACCAACGTTTGGTGGCCTACGCCGATGGCGATGCCCGCCGCTTGCTCAACACCTTAGAAACCTTGGCCGTGGCCGCTGCGCGTGAAAAGCTTCCAGAGATCAACGATGTTTGGTTGATGCGCGTGCTGGGCGAGCGCATGCGCCGCTACGACAAAGGCGGCGAGCAGTTCTACGACACCATCAGCGCCTTGCACAAGTCGGTGCGTGGCTCCGACCCCGATGCCGCGCTGTATTGGCTGGTGCGCATGCTCGACGGCGGGGCCGAGCCCAAGTACATGGCGCGTCGTTTGATTCGCATGGCCAGCGAAGACATTGGCCTGGCCGACCCACGTGCCCTGCGTTTGGCGCTGGACGCCGCCGAGGTGTACGAGCGCCTGGGCAGCCCCGAAGGCGAGCTGGCCCTGGCCGAGTGCGTGGTGTATCTGGCTGTGGCACCCAAGTCGAACGCGGTCTACAAAGCCTACAACGAGGCGCGCGCGCTCATCAAAAAAGATGGCACCCGCCCGGTGCCCATGCATTTGCGCAACGCCCCGACGAAGATGATGAAAGACATGGACTGGGGCAAGGGCTACCGCTACGCACACGACGAAGAAGACGGCTTTGCCGCCGGAGAAACCTACCTGCCTGAGGGGTTGCACAATCCGGGCTTTTACCGCCCGGTCTCGCGTGGTTTGGAAATCAAAATCGCCGACAAGTTGCGCCAGCTGCGTGACAAGAACCAACAAGCAGGTCAGTGAACCCCCATGGATGTTTTGCTTCAACAAGTCATCAACGGTCTCGTGTTGGGCAGCATGTATGCGCTGGTGGCCTTGGGCTACACCATGGTCTACGGCATCATCAACCTCATTAACTTTGCGCACGGCGAGGTGCTCATGGTGGGCGCCTTGTGCAGCTGGTCGATGATCGGTTGGTTGCAACCCTTGTTGCCCAATACACCGGGTTGGGTGATTTTGTTGCTCTCGATGGTGGTGGCGTGTGTGGCCGCTGCCGCCTTGAATTTGGCGATTGAAAAAATCGCCTACCGCCCACTGCGCAACGCGCCCAAGCTGGCCCCTTTGATCACCGCCATGGGCATGTCTATCTTGCTGCAAACCTTGGCCATGATCATCTGGAAGCCCAATTACAAACCGTATCCCACGCTATTGCCCAGCACGCCCATTCCGATTGGCGACGCGGTGATCACGCCCACGCAACTGATGATCTTGGCGGTCACCGCCATGGCGCTGGCCGTGCTGTCGTGGGTGGTCCATGCCACGTCGCTGGGGCGCGCCATGCGGGCCACGGCCGAGAACCCACGGGTGGCGAGCTTGATGGG
>CANFJA010000139.1 GCA_947447235.1 Comamonadaceae bacterium | reverse complement strand
GGTGCAGAAGCGGCCATGCGTTCGCCTGCCGATGGCTACACCGTGATGATGGGCTCCAACAGCTCGTTGAGCGTGGCGCCCAATTTGTACGCCGACTGGCCGTATGACCCACTCAACGGCTTGGCGCCCATCAGCCATTTGGCTTCGGTGCCTTTTGTGTTGATTGCGCGCCCAGGCTTGGGCGCTAAAAACATGGCCGATCTGGTGCGCTTGGCCAAACAAAAACCGGGGGGCTTAACCATGGCGTCTGCCGGCAGCGGCACCTCCAACCATTTGGTGGGCGAGTATTTTCAAAGCGTCACCGGCACCAGCTTGCTGCATGTGCCCTACAAAGGCGCTGGCCCTGCTTTGTTGGATGTGATTGCCGGACGGGTGGATGTGTTGTTTGACCAGGTCAGCTCATCGTCCAACTACATCGAGCAAGGCAAGGTCGATGCCTTGGCGGTTTCTTCGGCGGTGCGCTGGAAATCCTTGCCCCAAGTGCCGACGTTTGTGGAGTCAGGGCTGTCGGGTTTTGTCATCACCAATTTCACCGGCTTGGTGGCGCCGCAAGGCACGCCAGCCGATGTGTTGGACAAGCTCAACAAAGCCGCCAATGCAGCGCTGCAAGACGAGGCGGTGAAAAAGAGCTTCGCCACCATGGGGGTGGAGGCGGTGGGCAGCAGCCCTCAGCAGTTCTCGGCCTTGATCAAAGAGGATTTGCAGCGCTGGGCCGCTTTGATCAAAGAAAAGAACATCAAACTCGATTGACCTAACGCTTGAGCGCGTCCAAGCGCGCGTTCAGGTCTTTCAAGGCAGTGGTCAACAGCCACTCGATGGGGTAGTACAGCAGCGTCGCACCAGAGGCCACAAAGTCGGGCAACTCGTCGAGCTTGCCCGGCAAGCCAAAAGGTTTGCCAGCGGCCTTGAGGCGTTGCGCCACGCCGTCCACAGCCGCCAGTACATCGGGCGTTCTGGCGCTGCGTTGACCCATCAGGCTGTAAGCCAAGTCGTTGGGACCAATCAAATACGCGTCCACGCCGGGCACCGCCATGATCTCGTCCAGCGCCTCAATGGCTTCGCGGGTTTCAATTTGCACGATCACAATTTTGCTGGGGGCTTTGTCGTCGCCACAGGCGTAGCGCACCAGCTCCACCACATCGGCGGCATCTTGGGCGCAGTTGATGTGCGGCACCACCAAGCCATCGACCTGACGGTCCATGAACTGCACCAGCACGGCGGGGTCTTTGGACCAGCTGCGCACCAGCGAGGTCAAACCCGCCACTTTGGCCGCGCGAATCAACTCGGTGGCCACATCCAGGCCAATGCCGGTGCGCTCGCAGTCGATGAAGGCGGCATGCGCACCCGCGCTGGCCAAGACGGCCATGACGTCGGGGTTGCGACCGCCAACGTTCACGGCGATCACATGTTGTTGGTCGCGAAGGCGTTGTTTGAGCAAATTCATAGGGGTGCGTGTTTAAAAGTCGTACAAAGCGGCGGGGTGTGTGACCAAGATGTCTTGCAGCAGCTGCGGGTTGTTCACCCACTGGGCAAACAGATTGAACAAGTCGCCGTCGTTGGGCATGCCACTGCGGATGAACACATGCGGCCAATCGCTGCCCCACAGCAAACGCTGCGGCACGTCAGCCAACAGGCGCTCTGCCGTGGCCAAGGTGCTGGGGTAAGGAAATTCTTCAGGCGTTAAACGGTAAGGCGCTGTGAGCTTGATCCAAGCCTGACCGTCTTTGGCCAAACGCAGCAAGCCCTCAAAGCCTGCGGCTTCTGGCACGCTGGTGGGCACGTAGCCCAGGTGACCAAACACCAAAGGCACGGGCAGCTTGCTCAGTTGCACATCGAGGTCGGGAAACTCGTTGACGTGCATCAAAAACTCGATGTGCCAGCCCAAGGGTTTGATTTTTTGCGCCAAGGCCTGCAAGCCTGCCATAGGCAAGACGCCCTTGTCTTCTTTCAGGTCGACGATGTTGCAGCGCACGCCCCGCACGCCTTGGGCGTGCAGGCTTTCGAGTTCGTCCATGGACACATCAAAGGGCACCACCGCCACGCCACGCAAGCGCTGGGTGTCTTGCTTCAAGGCGTCCAGCATGGCGCGGTTGTCGGTGCCATAAATGCTGGGCTGCACCAACACCGCACGCTCAATGCCTAAGGTGTCGAGCATGTGCCGGTAGTCGCTCAAGGAAGCCACGGGTGGCGTGTACAAACGGTTGGCAATCAACGGGTAGTGCGCTTGCGGACCACACACATGCGCATGCACATCGCAGGCATGCGCTGGCACAGGTGTGTGGGGCGCTTTGGGATGCGGGTCGTGAGCCGCGCAGCTGGGTGGGGTGGTGGGCTTGGCTGAATTCATGGCATCTCGTTCCTAGAACGCGCAAGTATCAGCCAAGATCACTCCGACTTGATGCCCGCCGCCTTGATGATGGCCGCATTGGCGACCATCTCTTCGCGGATCATGGCGTCAAACTGCTCGGGGCTCATGGGCAAGGGCTCGGCGCCCAGGCTGGCCAGACGCTCTTTGACTTCGGCCGACTGCAAGGCTTTGAGCGACAACTGGTTGAGCCGCTGCACCACGTCACGCGGCGTTTTGGAGGGCACCAACATGCCGGTCCAAAACAAGTAGTCGGCCTTGGCCACACCCGACTCGGCCAGCGTGGGCACGTCAGGCAACTGGGCCGAGCGCTTGGGCGTGCCCACTGCCAAGGCTTGCAATTTGCCCGCCTTGATCATGGGCAGTGCCGACACCAAGGGCGCAAAGAAATAGTCCACGCGACCGGTCATGGTTTCGGTGATGGCTTCGGGCGAGCCTTTGTAGGGCACGTGCACGGCGTCAATGCCGGTGGCCAGCTTGAACTTTTCAGCGCTCATGTAGGTGGCGCTGCCCAAACCCACCGAGGCGTAGTTGAGTTGGCCGGGTTTGTCTTTGGCGGCATTGATCACGTCTTGCACGCTCTTGTAGCCCTTGGCGGGTGAGACCACCATCACATTGGGCACGATGGCCAGGGGCGTGATGGCCGAGAAATCTTTCAAGGGGTCGTAGGCCACTTTGTTGATCAAGGGCAGCACGGTGTGGGCGCTGGTGTAGACCAACACCGTGTGGCCGTCTGCGGGCGCACCCAATAAGGCTTGGATGCCCAGCGTGCCTGCGGCGCCGGCTTTGTTCTCGACCACCACCGACACGCCCAACTCAGTTTGCAGCCGTTCGGCCACCGAGCGCGCCACGATGTCAGACGCGCTGCCTGCGGTGGCGCCCGAGATCAGTTTGATGGGGCGGTTGGGGTAGGTTTGTGCCTGTGCCCCAAGAGGCGCCAAACAGGCCGCGCCCAAGACGGCCAATGCGGCGCGTCGGGTGGTCGATGCGTGGGCCCCAAAGGGACGCTGCAAGGCGGTGGACTTCAACGAGGTCTTGGCTGTGGGCATGGTGGCTCCTGATGTGTGTGGGTGTGGGGTGTGTGGGCGTGGCTCAAATGCGTGGCATGCCCAGTTGCTCGGCCATCCAGTCGGCGGTACGGTGGCGGTAGCGGTAGGGGCGGTTGTTGGCGATGTGGTTGCCGTCTTCGACGATCAGCAACTCCACCGGCCCCGAGGCTTCTTGCGCCATGCGCTGCGTGTCTTGCCAAGGGATGATGCGGTCGAGCTTGCCGGTGACCAAAAACAGCGGGCATTCGATTTGTTGGGCCACGCCATTTTTCATGGTCAGGTTGCGGCTGTATTCCTTGGCTTCAGTCTGTGTGGCCAAGTGGCTGCGCACGCGAAAGGCTTCGCGGGTGAGGTCTGGCAAGGCGTCCCAGGTGTCGCTGAAGTCGTAGGGCCCGGCCAAACCAATGCAGGCCTTGAGGCGTTTTTCAAACGCCGCAGCACGCGGTGCGTAGTAACCGCCCAGGCTCACGCCCCACAGGCCAATGCGGGTGCTGTCCACCTCGGGGCAGGTGAGCACCCAATCGACCATGGCTTTGACGGGCACCTCGTAGTCGCCACGGATCGGAAAGTCGTATTCGGCTTCGCCTTGGCCGGGGCCGTCCACCATCAAGGTGGCGATGCCGCGTGCGAGAAAGGGTTGCTCGTACGCCTCAAGTTCTTCTTTGGCCGAGTCCAGGCCCGGCACCATGATCAACACCGGGGGCTTCACCGCACCGGCTGGCAAGCGCAAGAAGCCAGCCAAATGGCCGTTCTCATACGGAATCTCGACGCGCTTGGCGGGTGGCCGCATGTGGGGCAGCGCCAACTGCTTGCAGGCCACGGCCTTCATGTGGGCGGCGCGCATTTCGTCGATGTCGTGCACCGACACAAACTTGGCAAAGTGGTAATACACCGCCGCACGCGACAGGTGTTCGCTGGCGCTGAGTTTGTAGCCATCGGCCAACGCCTCGTGGCCCAGGGCTTCGTGCACCTCGGCACGCTTGCACCAGGCGCTGGTCCAGTCTTCCCAGCGCTCAATGCCACGGGTGACCTCTTGAAAGTCGGTCAGCAACACGCCGTTCGACACAAAACGGGGGGCCCAATGGGAAATGGCCGATTCAACGCGGGGATCTTTGCTCATGGTGCCTCTGCAAAAAAGTAGTTGAGATGAAAGAAAAAATCAAATGCCCAAGCCCGCCAACATGGCGCGCGGGTAGCGCTCGCCAGCCCGCGATTCGGGGGTGAAGATGGCTTCCAGTTCGGCGCTGTCCTCAGCACTCAGCGTGAACCCTGAGGCAGCCACGCTTTGTTCCAGGTACGTCACGCGCTGGGTGCCGGTGATGGGCACGATGTCGTCGCCTTGCGCCACCGTCCAGGCCATGGCCAG
>CANFJA010000138.1 GCA_947447235.1 Comamonadaceae bacterium | reverse complement strand
GGCAAAGACAACATCGAGGTCTACAGCAAAGCGGCCATCGTGGGCGTCAACGGCGAGATGGAGCACGGGGCGGTCTGGCACGAAGCTGGCGGCTGGGCCATGCGCTCGGTCTTGGGCGAGCCCAAGTCGATGGTGCCCGCCGTCAAGGCGGTGGCGAGTGCGGGCTACCGCATGATGGTGCCGGTGCACTACATCCACGCGTCCTACGTGCGCAGCCACTTCAACAGCATCGAGGTGGGCATTCAAGATGCGCCACGGCCCAACGAAATCTTGTTTGCCTTGGTCATGGGCACCGGCGGTCGGGTGCATTCGCGCCTGGGTGGTTTGCTCAAAGAAAACGTGTCGGTGAACGACGGCCAACGCTGAGCCACACCACCTGCCAACAGCACGGCCACCCTCGGGTGGCCGTTTTTTGTGCAGGTGTCAGCGCCCGCGCACCCGAGCCACGGCCTCGGGCAGGTTCTGCCAGGCCGGTTGTTGCGGCGCATAGCGCGCCCGCATCCAGCCCGCGAGCTCCGCAATTTGCGCATCACTCAGGCTCTGCGCAAAGCTGGGCATGAAGCCAATGTCGCGCGAAGCCGGGCGTTGCACGCCTTCCAAAATCACGCGAATCAAATTGTCAGGGCGCTCGCTGTGCAAGTTGGTGTTGAGCGCCAAGGGCTGGTTCAAGCCCAGCAGTTGGGGGCCGTCGCCGTCGTGGTGGCAGCTGCCGCAGCTGCCTTCGAATTGGCGCTGCGCTGCGCTCGGCGGTGGCGCTTTGGCGGCAGCCGTTTGGATCAAGGTCTGCGCTTGGCGCGCCAAATCAGGGCTGTCAGGCACGGGGTTGAGGCTGCTCAGGTACACCGCCATGGCGCGCACATCGGCATCGGGCACCACGGCCAGTTCGCGCACGACCTCGCCCATGGGGCCTGCGGCCATGCCGTGCTGTGGGCTGTGGCCACGGCGCAAATAGTTGAACAAGGCCTCCTCGGTCCAAGGCACGGGGCTGCGGTTGAGCGCGGTCAGCGCAGGGGCTTCCCAGCCGTCGACCAGGGCGCCTTGCAGGTAAGCGGTTTGCGACTTCTCGGCGCCCAAGGCACCGCGCGGTGTGTGACAGCCGCCGCAGTGGCCCAGGCCGTTGACCAACTCGGCGCCACGGTTCCATTCGGCTGAGCGCTGCGGATCGGGCGTGACCTCGGTGGGGTGATGGAACAAGGCGTTCCAAAAGCCCATCAGAGGGCGCAGGCTGAACGGAAACGCCAGCTGCGTGGTGGGTGGCCGCGAGGCCACGGCCGGTTGCGCCATCAAATGCGCATACAAGGCGATCATGTCTTCGTCGCTGATCTGGGCAAAGGCCGTGTAGGGAAACGCCGGGTACAAGGCGTGGCCTTGGCGCGACATGCCCTCGCGCATGGCGCGCTCGAAGGCGCGGAACGACCAGCCGCCAATGCCTGTCTCGCGGTCGGGCGTGAGGTTGGTGGTGTAGACCGTGCCAAAGGGCGTTTCCATGGCGCGGCCACCGGCGTTGCGCTCGCCACCTTCGGCGGTGTGGCAGCCGGCGCAGTTGCCCAAGGCGGCCACTTGCTGGCCGCGCGCCATCATGCTGGCGTTGAAGGGACGGGTGTCGAGTTGCGCCACCCGCGGCAAGCTGCTGCGCCAGCCCAACAAGGCCGCGCTCACGGCAAAGATGCCCAGCCCCAAAGAGGCCAGTTGAGCCGTTCGCAGCCGCCAGCCCCGCGCCAGACCGGGCTGGCGGCTGCGTGGCTTGCGCCAAGGCCAGCGTGAGGTGGGCGGTGTGACGGTGTCTGCCGGGGGTGTGGGCGGCGGGGTGTGACCCAGCGGGTTCAAGGCCGCACGCACCACTTCCGGGGTGAACGGCGGGTTGCGAAAGCGAACCCCCGTGGCGTCAAAAATTGCGTTCGCAATGGCCGCCGTGCCCGGCACCGACGACGACTCGCCGGCCCCCAAAGACGGCTCACCCGGGCGTGGCATGTGCATGACCTCGATCACCGGCACGTCGCGGAAACTCAAGATGGGGTAGCTGCCCCACTCTTGGCTGGTCACGCTGCCGGTGAGCGGGTCGACTTGCACCTTTTCCTTGAGCGCTCGGCTGGTGGTTTGCAGCACGTTGCCGTGCACCTGGTGCTCGACGCCTTGCGGGTTGACCATCAGGCCCGCGTCATGCCCCACCACCACGCGTTTGACGTGCACTTCACCGGTGTGGCGGTGCACCTCCACATCGGCCACCCAAGCGGCCCAGGCCGCGCCAAAGCCCGGCCATTTGCTGTGGATGTAGCGGGCATAGGCAAAGCCTTGGCCTTGCAACCAGTCGCCCTGGGCGCCTTGTTGCTGTGGCACACGATGGGGCTTCCATTGCGCACGCTCGGCGGTGGCTTGCACCAACTCATAGGCGCGCGGGTCCTGCAAGTGGCGCAGGCGGTACGTCACCGGGTCGACCTTGGCCGCGCTGGCGAGTTCGTCGATGAAGCTTTCGTGCGCAAACGAGTTGGGCAAGGCCGAGACGCCGCGCAGCCACGAAGCGCGCAAGATCGGTGGCATGTCTTGCACGGTGACGCGCAGGTCTTTGTAGTCGTAGGGGGGACGTGCGGTGCGGTCGCCCATTTCGTACGCACGTGCCAGGGGTTCGATGGTGCCGGTCAGCAGCAGCGCCAGGGTGGGCGCACCGTTGGACGGGTAGGCGGTTTGAAAGTCGTAGCCCGCTGGCGTGCCATCGGCGTTCAAGCCGCCGCGCACTTGCATCAGCTGGGCGGCGCCTTTGGGTTCCCAGGCGTGTTCTTGTTCGCGGGTGAGTTGCACCCGCACCGGCGCGCGCACGGCCTTGGACAACAAGGCCGCGTCAGCGGCCACATCGTCGGCGCCGTTGCGGCCATAGCACCCGGCGGCCTCCATGCGCACCACGTCCACGGCGGTGTCGTGCAAGCCCATCAGCAGGGCCAAGTCAGCGCGCAGCACATGGGGGTTTTGGCTGCCCGCCCAGACCCGCAGTTTGGTCTGTGGCGCCTCGGGGTCGCCGTCTTTCATCCACATCGCCACGGCACATGAGGGGCCGATGGAGGCGTGCATTTGGTAAGGCCACACATAGGTGCGGTCGAGGGTTTTGGCTGCCTTGCTCAGGGCTTGGTCGACTTGGCCTTCGTTGACCAACTCACGTGCGGTGCTGGGGTTGTTGCGCAGGGCTTGCTCGGTGTTGTCCAGGCCTGGCATGCCGGGCCAGGGCTTCCAGTGCACCACCAACTCACGCAGGGCTTGCTCGGCGTGTTCTTCGCGTTCGGCCACGATGCCCACAAAGTCGCGTTGGGTCACCACCGCCAAAATGCCCGGGATGTGCGCGATCGACTCGGCCTCTACCCGCTCCAAGGTGTTGCCGATGAAGTCGCCGCTGTCGGCCCCCGCATACGGTGGGCGCACCACGCGCCCGTGCAACATGCCGGGCAGGCGCATGTCGTGCACAAAGGTCAGCGCACCCGTGGCTTTGTCCAGCAGGTCGACCCGGGGCAGGCTGGTGCCCACCAGGCGGTAATCGTCCGGCGATTTTGTGGGTGTGCTGTTGGCGAGCATGAGGGTGGTGCGCTGCTCGCGCACCCAGTCGCCGATGTCGGCTTGTTGTGTGGGCCCCTGCACCACGCCGTCGCGCAGTTGCAGCGCGCTGGTGTCTAGCCCCCAAGCTTGCGCGGCTTGCCCCAGCACCCATTGCCGTGCTTGCGCGGCGGCCAGGCGCAAAGGCTGGGCGTGGATTTGCAAAGAGGCGCTGGCAATGGTGGCGCCTTGGTTGGGCGCTGCCGCGGTGCTGCCCATGATCAGATGCACGCGCGCGGGCGACACATCGAGCTCTTCGGCCACCACTTGGGTCAGCGCGGTACGCAAGCCTGTGCCTAAGTCGACATGGCCGTGCAAGGCGGTGACGCTGCCGTCGTCCCATAGGGCCAGCAAAAACTCCACGCCCTCGGCCGGGTCGCCCACCACCAGCTTGGGCTGACCGGGCGCGCTCGGTGGCGCAGGCGGCGGGTCGCGCACCACCAGCAGCACGCCATGCGCTTGGTGCAAGTCGGCGCGTGAGCGCACGTGGTGGGCACGCAGCCAACTCATGAGGCGGTGCTCAACACGTCAGCGGCTCTGCGCACGGCTGCCATGATTTCAAGGTGCGCGCCACAGCGGCACAAATTGCCCGACAAGGCGCTGCGAATGTGTGCGTCCGTCGGGTTGGGGTTGCGCGCCAACAAGGCCACGGTCATCATGACCATGCCGTTCAAGCAATAGCCGCATTGGGCCGCTTGGGCGTCGATGAAGGCTTGCTGCACCGCGTGCAACTGTTGGGCGTTGCCCAGACCCTCCAAGGTGGTGATGGCGCGGTCTTGCACCTCGCAGGCCGGAATCACGCAAGCGCGCGCGGCCACCCCGTCAACCAACACAGTGCAAGCGCCGCACTCGCCCAAACCACAGCCGAACTTGGGGCCGTTGAGGCCCAAGTCATTGCGCAGCGCGTGCAGCAAGGTGGTGTGGTGCGTCAGGGGCAGGCTGTGCGACGCGCCGTTGACAGACAGATGGACAGGCTTCATCGTGTGGGGCTCAAACGCTCAAATAGTTGCGTCGCACATCTTCGTCTTCCACCAAGACATGCATTGGCGCTTCGTGCCGGATCTGACCTTTTTCCAGCACATAAGCGCGGTCGGCCACCCATTGTGCAAAGTGCAGATTTTGCTCAGACAACAAAATGCTCACACCTTCGGCTTTGAGGGCCAAGATCATGTCGGCCATTTGCTCCACGATCACCGGCGCCACGC
>CANFJA010000137.1 GCA_947447235.1 Comamonadaceae bacterium | reverse complement strand
CGCACCTGATGCAACTGTCATTCGAGCTTGCGTCCGGGTTTGTATTTGAACGCCTGCGCCAACAAATTGGCCGGGAACAAGGCAATGGCGTCGTTGTAATTCTGAACCGCTTGGTTGAAGCGCTGCACGTCGGGTTGGATGGAGATGCTCAACTCGGCCCAGCGCTGCGTCAACTCATCGGGCACGCTCACGTAATACACATCGGGGTGCGTCAATGCACCCCATGCATCTTGCAAGTCGCGGCTGGTGGCCACCAAGGCAATGGACGACGAGGGCTCTAAGGGGTGCTCTTGCATGCGCGCCAGTGCCATGGCCGACAAATTGGCAGCCACTTGCAGGCGCGTCCAATGGCTGGCACCTAACTCTGGGGGCACTGCGGTGTGCCAACCCGAGGGTGAGGTGACGGCCGCCGTGGTGGCGTTTTGCACCAGGCCTTGATAACGAAGCATCAACTCTTCCAGAACGGCGAATTGACGAATGGCTGCCGTGCGCAAGCCGACCAAGCGCTGGTAAGCGCCGACAGCCCAAAACACCCAAACGGCCAGCAACACCCAGAACCACCAAGCATTCACCATGTGCGCGCCTCATTTCTTCATTGCAGTCCAGCCCATCAACAACAAAGGCCCGTCAGGGCCTTTGTTGAGGGTCGCTTTACGCTTCTTCGCCAGCGCCTTCGTCGACATGCGCCTCGCCGGAGGCTTGTGCCAACTCAGCCTCTTCGGCTTCGGCAATGGCACGACGCTCGGCATCGTCCATGGCGTCCTTGACCTTGCGGGCTTTGTGATACGCCATGCCAGTGCCTGCAGGAATCAGGCGGCCCACAATGACGTTTTCTTTCAAGCCACGCAATTCGTCGCGCTTGCCCATGATGGCCGCTTCGGTCAACACGCGGGTGGTTTCCTGGAAGGAAGCCGCCGAGATGAACGAGTCGGTCGACAACGATGCCTTGGTGATACCCAACAGCAAGTTGGTGTAGGTCGCAGGAATCTTGCCGTCTTTTTGCAGCGCTTCGTTGGTATTGAGAATTTCAGAACGCTCCACTTGCTCGCCCGCAATGTAGTTGGAGTCACCCACGCTCTCGACCACCACACGGCGCAGCATTTGGCGCACGATCACTTCAATGTGCTTGTCGTTGATCTTCACGCCTTGCAAACGGTAGACGTCTTGCACTTCGTCGACGATGTAGCGGGCCAGTTCCTCCATGCCGAGCAAACGCAAGATGTCTTGTGGATCGGCTGGGCCGTCCACCACACTCTCGCCCTTGTTGACCACTTGGCCTTCGTGCACCAAGATGTTTTTCTCTTTAGGAATGAGCTCGTCCCACACTTTGCCTTCGGGGTCGGTGATCTGCAAGCGCACCTTGCCTTTGGTTTCTTTGCCGAACGACACGGTACCGGTCATCTCGGCCAGCATGCCCTTGTCTTTCGGGCTGCGCGCTTCGAACAACTCGGCCACACGTGGCAAACCACCGGTGATGTCGCGGGTCTTTTGACCTTCGACCGGGATACGGGCCAGCACTTCGCCTGGACCCACATCTTGGCCATCGCGCACCTGGATCAGCGCGCCGATTTGGAAGCCAATCGTCACCGCATGGTCGGTGCCTGGGATCTTGACTTCTTTGCCTGCCGCATCGATCAGCTTGACCTGTGGACGCACCACCTTGGTCGAACCGCGACGCTTGGGATCGATCACCACCAAGGTGGACAAGCCCGTCACTTCGTCGACTTGCTTGGCAACCGTCAAGCCTTCTTCCACGTTCTCGAACTGCACCTTGCCGGCGAATTCAGTGATGATGGGGCGTGTCAGCGGATCCCAGTTGGCCAAGATCACGCCAGCCTTGAGTGACTGGTCGGGCTTGACCGACAAAATCGCGCCATAGGGCACTTTGTGACGCTCGCGCTCGCGACCATGTTCGTCGTGGATGATGATTTCGCCAGAGCGAGAAATCACCACCAACTCGCCCTTGCTGTTGGTCACATAGCGCATGGTGGCGTTGAAGCCAATCACACCATTGGACTTGGCTTCCACGCTCGAAGCGATGGCCGCACGTGACGCCGCACCACCGATGTGGAAGGTCCGCATGGTCAGCTGGGTGCCAGGTTCACCGATGGACTGCGCAGCAATCACGCCCACGGCCTCACCGTTGTTGACCAAGCCACCACGACCCAGGTCACGGCCATAACACTTGGCGCACAAACCAAAGCGGGTTTCGCAGTTCAGTGCGGTGCGCACTTTCACTTCGTCCACACCTTCGGCTTCGAGCACGTCGATCATGTCCTCGTCCAGCATCTCGCCAGCCTTGGCCAGCACCGCGCGGGTTTCGGGGTGCACCACATCTTCAGCCGCCGTGCGACCCAAGATACGGTCGCGCAAGGATTCGATCACCTCACCACCTTCGACGATGGCGCGCATCAGCTGGCCATTGGAGGTGCCGCAATCCAACTCGGTGACCACCAAGTCTTGGGTCACGTCTACCAAACGACGGGTCAGGTAACCTGAGTTGGCCGTCTTCAACGCCGTGTCAGCCAAGCCTTTGCGTGCGCCGTGTGTGGAGATGAAGTACTGCAACACGTTCAGACCTTCACGGAAGTTCGCCGTGATGGGGGTCTCAATGATCGAGCCGTCTGGCTTGGCCATCAAACCGCGCATACCGGCCAACTGACGAATCTGAGCGGCAGAGCCACGGGCACCGGAGTCGGCCATCATGTAGATGGAGTTGAACGACTCTTGCTCGACTTCGTTGCCATGGCGGTCGATGGTTTTTTCTTTGCGTAACTGGTCCATCATCACCTTGGACACAGCGTCACCCGCTTTGCCCCAGATGTCGACCACTTTGTTGTAGCGCTCGCCAGAGGTCACCAGACCCGACACATATTGCTGCTCGATGTCTTTGACTTCTTTTTCAGACGCTTCGATGATGGCGTGCTTTTCGGTGGGCACCAACATGTCGTCGATGGCGATCGAAATGCCTGCACGGGTGGCCAAACGGAAACCGTTTTGCAACAACTTGTCGGCAAACACCACGGTTTCTTTCAAACCACATTTGCGGAACGAGGCGTTGATGAGTTTGGAAATTTCTTTCTTCTTCAACGCCTTGTTGATGTTGGAGAAAGCCAAGCCCTTGGGCAAGATTTCTGACAACAGCGCACGGCCCACGGTGGTTTCCACCAAGCTGGTGGATGCCACGAATTCACCGGTATCTTTGTCAGGGGTCCACTCGGTCATGCGCACACTGACGCGTGCAGTCAGCTCGGCCACACCAGCGTCCAACGCACGTTGCACTTCACCGACGTTGGCAAAGATCAAGCCCTCGCCTTTGCCGTTGATGCGGTCGCGGGTGGCGTAGTACAAGCCCAACACCACGTCTTGCGACGGCACGATGGAGGGTTCACCGTTGGCGGGGAACAAGATGTTGTTGGAGGCCAGCATCAAAGTGCGGGCTTCCATCTGCGCTTCCACCGACAAAGGCACGTGAACAGCCATTTGGTCACCGTCGAAGTCGGCGTTGAAGGCCGAGCAAACGAGTGGGTGCAACTGAATGGCTTTGCCTTCGATCAAGATCGGCTCAAACGCTTGAATGCCCAAACGGTGCAGCGTAGGCGCGCGGTTCAACATCACGGGGTGCTCTTTGATCACCTCTTCCAAGATGTCCCACACCACGGCAGAGCCGGATTCAACTTCCTTCTTCGCGGCCTTGATGGTCGTGGCAATGCCCATGGCTTCGAGGCGCGAGAAGATGAACGGTTTGAACAACTCAAGGGCCATCAACTTGGGCAAGCCGCACTGGTGCAGCTTGAGGGTTGGGCCCACGGTGATCACCGAACGACCCGAGTAATCGACGCGCTTGCCCAGCAAGTTTTGACGGAAACGACCG
The DNA here is from genome assembly GCA_947447235.1 of Comamonadaceae bacterium. Taxonomy (GTDB): domain Bacteria; phylum Pseudomonadota; class Gammaproteobacteria; order Burkholderiales; family Burkholderiaceae_C; genus Limnohabitans. The sequence goes on along the minus strand of CANFJA010000137.1, from coordinate 1,023 downwards.
CTCTTGCCTTTGATCATGTCGGCCAGTGACTTCAAGGCTCGCTTGTTGGCGCCTGTCATGGCCTTGCCGCGACGACCGTTGTCCAACAGCGAATCGACCGCTTCTTGCAGCATGCGCTTCTCGTTGCGCGCGATGATTTCAGGCGCTTTGAGTTCGAGCAAACGGCGCAAACGGCTGTTTCGGTTGATCACGCGACGGTACAAGTCGTTCAGGTCAGAGGTGGCGAAACGCCCACCGTCCAGTGGCACCAAAGGACGCAGGTCAGGTGGCAACACTGGCAGCACGGTCAAGACCATCCACTCGGGCTTGATGCCAGACTTCTTGAACGCTTCCATCAATTTCAAACGCTTGGCGTTTTTCTTGATCTTGAGCTCAGAGCCGGTCAAGTCGTTGCGCAGTTTTTCGATTTCAACGTCGAGGTCCAACACTTCGAGCAAGTCTTTGATGCCTTCGGCGCCCATCTTGGCGGTGAATTCATCGCCGTACTCTTGCACTTTGGCGTCGTAGTCGTCTTCGGTCATGATCGCGAATTTCTTCAGCGGGGTCATGCCGGGATCGGTCACCACATAGGCTTCAAAGTACAGCACGCGTTCGATGTCACGCAGCGTCATGTCGAGCACCAAGCCCAAACGTGAAGGCAGCGATTTCAAGAACCAGATGTGGGCGCACGGCGCGGCCAAATCAATGTGACCCATGCGCTCGCGACGCACTTTGGTCTGCGTGACTTCAACGCCGCACTTCTCGCAGATCACACCGCGGTGCTTGAGGCGCTTGTACTTGCCGCACAAGCATTCGTAGTCTTTGATGGGGCCAAAGATCTTGGCGCAGAACAAGCCATCACGCTCAGGCTTGAACGTACGGTAGTTGATGGTTTCTGGTTTTTTGACTTCACCAAAAGACCACGAACGGATCTTTTCGGGTGAAGCCATGCCAATTTTGATGGCTTCGAAATGCTCATCTGGCGTGAACTGCTTGAACAGGTCGAGTAATGATTTCATGATTTAAACCTTTCGAGCCTTGATT
>CANFJA010000136.1 GCA_947447235.1 Comamonadaceae bacterium | reverse complement strand
GTTGTCTCAGGCGCAGCAGGTGCAGTCTGGGCAAATGCTGCAGAAGAAGTGGCCAAGAGGGCCAACAGAAGTTTGGACTTGATGTTCATTTGATTTTCTCCATGAAAAGATAAGGGTACGTATCTGCTATGCAGGGTCCGTGCCAGGGTTGAAGCGCACAAAAGTGTTCACCGTGGCTACCCCAAAACCCAAAGTGATGCAGTAGCCTGAACACTCCCTTATTTTCAGGCACTAATTTGGTGCAACCTTTTCACTTAACCGCCCCGGTTTGGGGCTCTGTGTACTGAAAGAAGAACATGACGCTCGCTTTGATACACAGCCGCGCGCTTTTGGGCTTGCATGCCCCGGCGGTGACGGTGGAAGTGCATTTGGCCAATGGCTTGCCCAGCTTCACCTTGGTGGGCTTGGCCGATACCGAAGTCAAAGAGGCGCGCGAGCGGGTGCGCTGCGCGATTCAAAACTCGGGGCTTGAATTTCCCAGCAACAAGCGCATCACCGTCAACTTGGCCCCGGCTGACCTGCCCAAAGACTCAGGCCGTTTTGATTTGCCGATCGCCTTGGGCATCTTGGCGGCCAGCGGTGTGTTGGACACCGACGCTTTGGGCTTGCACGAGTTCGCCGGCGAGTTGTCTCTGTCGGGTGAGTTGCGCCCGGTGCGCGGGGCCCTGGCCATGGGCTTGGCCTTGCACGGTGCGGGGGTGCGCACGCGCTTGGTGTTGCCCCCCAGCAGCGCCGAAGAAGCAGCCTTGGTGCCCACCGCTGAGGTGTACCGCGCCCACCATTTGAAAGATGTGGTGGCGCACTTTGTCAAACCAGACGCCCAGCCACACAAGGTCGCAAGCGATGACGATGCAGGCTGGGCGCGCCTTTGGCCACAACAAGCCAGCACACGCGATGTCGCGAGCGGCCCTGATTTGGCGGACGTCAAAGGCCAAGCCATTCCAAGGCGTGCGCTAGAAATTGCGGCGGCAGGTGGTCATTCGCTGCTGTTCATCGGGCCGCCGGGCACCGGCAAGTCCATGCTGGCGCAACGCTTTGCCGCCTTGCTGCCAGAGATGAGCCTGGATGAAGCCCTCGAGAGCGCCGCCATCGCGAGCTTGGCAGGACGCTTCCAGTTGGCGCAGTGGATGCAACGACCCACCCGCAGCCCGCACCACACCGCGACATCGGTGGCCTTGGTGGGCGGCGGCTCGCCACCGCGACCGGGCGAGATTTCACTGGCCCACCACGGCGTGTTGTTTTTGGATGAGTTGCCCGAGTTCCCCAGACGCGCCCTAGAGGCCTTGCGCGAACCCCTCGAGAACGGGCGCATCACGCTGTCGCGCGCTGCCATGCAAGCCGAGTTTCCGGCGCGCTTTCAGCTGATTGCCGCCATGAACCCATGCCCTTGCGGACACTTGGGGTCAACAGTGAACGCCTGTCGCTGCTCGCCCGACCAAGTGACGCGCTACCAAGCCAAGCTCAGCGGACCGCTGCTCGACCGCATCGATTTACAAGTGGAAGTGCCCGCCCTGCCAGCCCACGTGTTGATGCAAGCTGCGCCCAACGAAACAACCGCTTCCGTGCGTCAGCGATGCTTGCACGCCCATGCGCGCGCCATCGATCGTCAAGGGGTGGCCAACCAAGCCTTGCAAGGGCAAGCCTTGGATGCGCACGTCCACCTCGACCCAGCCGCCCATGCGTTTTTACATGCTGCCGCCCATAAGCTGGGCTGGTCTGGCCGCAGCACCCACCGCGTGCTGCGGGTGGCGCGCACCATCGCGGATTTGGCCGACTCGGGCGGGGTGCTGATCACACACGTGGCAGAAGCGGTGCAGTACCGCCGGGTGTTGTCCTCGCACTGAGCCTAGGGGTGTGGCTCACTTTTTATCTGCGTGGCATGTGTGCCTGGTTGGCAAGCCGCCTGTTTGAATTTGTCTCTGCTTGCAAGGGTTGCAAGCGGAATTCACTTTCAAACGATGGAGAGATGCCATGAACAAACTGGTGCTGATGACCACCTTGGCTTGCGCCTTGGTCTGCAATGCGGCTTGGGCCAACGACGACAAACCTGTCAAACCGAACAAAATGGCCACCTGCAACAAAGAGGCCGAGGGCAAAAAAGGCGACGAACGCAAAGCCTTCATGAAAGAGTGTTTGAGTGCCAAGGCGCCAGCCGCAGACGCGGATGGCGCGAAGACCAAAGGCCCGGGATCGCAACAAAACAAAATGAAACGCTGCAACGAGGAGGCCGCAGGCCTCAAAGGCGATGAGCGCAAACAAAAAATGAGCGCTTGCCTCAAGAGTTAACCCCTCTCCCATGGAACGAAGAAGGGCGCTCTAGGAGCGCCCTTCTTGTTTTGCAAAGCCCCTCAGACACACGCAGGCTGCCAGGCAAGCCGTGTCGTTTACAAGTTGGGCGCCAGCAAACGCGTCAGGTCTTTGACCGCCACCCCTTGACGCTGCGCCAAGTCATTCACCTGGTCGTCGCCAATGCGGCCCACGTTGAAGTAGGTCGCATCGGGATGCGCCAAATAAAAACCGCTCACACTGGCTGCAGGTGTCATGGCCAAACTCTCGGTCACGCCCATGCCAATGTCGGCGCATTGCAAGAGCTCAAACATGGCTTGCTTGGCGCTGTGGTCGGGGCATGCCGGGTAGCCGGGTGCTGGACGAATGCCCTGGTATTTTTCTTGGATGAGCTCGGCATTGCTCAAGGACTCATGGGGGGCATAACCCCACAAGTCGGTGCGCACGCGCTGGTGCATGCATTCGGCAAAAGCTTCGGCCAAGCGGTCGGCCAAGGCCTTGAACAAAATCGCCGAGTAATCGTCGTGCGCGTCGATGAAGCGCTTTTCTTGCTTCTCAGTGCCAATGCCCGCCGTCACCGCAAACAAGCCCACGTAATCGGCGGCTTGGGTTGGGTCGGCCACAAAGTCAGCCAGGCAACGGTTGGGTCGGCCTTGTGGCTTGACGGTTTGCTGGCGCAAACCATGCCAAGTCATCACCGCCTGCTGGCGGCTTTCGTCGGCATACAACACGATGTCGTCGCCCACGCGCTGTGCCGGGTACAAGCCCACCACGGCTTTGGCGGTGAGCCACCGGTTGTCGATGATTTTTTTGAGCATCGCCTGGCCATCGGCGAACACCTTTTTGGCTTCGACACCGACCACCGCGTCGTCCAAGATGGCGGGGTAAGGTCCGGCCAAATCCCAGGTTTGGAAAAACGGCGCCCAGTCGATGTACTTTTCCAACTCGGCGAGGTCAAAGTTTTTGAACACCCGCCGCCCAATGAATTTAGGCTGCGCAGGTTTGTACGCATCCCAGCTGGTGGGCGTGGCATTGGCACGCGCTTGCGCCAGCGTGACCAAAGGCGTTTGTTTTTTGTTGGCGTGTTGTTCGCGCACGTTGGCGTAGTCGGCATTCAACTCGGCAATGTAGTTGGCAGCGTGGTCCGACAGCAAGCCTTGCGCCACGCTCACGCTGCGCGAAGCGTCGGGCACATAGACCACCGGGCCTTCGTAATGCGGGGCGATCTTCACCGCCGTGTGCACCCGGCTGGTGGTGGCGCCGCCAATCATCAGCGGCATCATGCGGTTGCGGAAGTAGTCGTCTTTTTGCATTTCGCCGGCGACGTACTGCATTTCTTCCAGCGAGGGCGTGATCAGGCCCGACAGGCCAATGATGTCGGCGTTTTCTTCTTTGGCTTTGGCCAAAATTTCATGGCAAGGCACCATCACGCCCATGTTCACCACTTCGTAGTTGTTGCACTGCAAGACCACAGTGACGATGTTTTTGCCAATGTCGTGCACGTCGCCTTTGACGGTGGCCATGACGATCTTGCCCTTGGCTTTCACGTCTTCACCGGCGGCAGCTTGCAGGCGTTTTTCTTCTTCGATGTAGGGCACCAAATGCGCCACCGCCTGCTTCATCACGCGGGCGCTCTTGACCACCTGAGGCAAGAACATCTTGCCCTGACCAAACAAATCGCCCACCACATTCATGCCGTCCATCAAGGGGCCTTCGATCACATGCAAAGGGCGCCCGCCTTTGGCCAAAATCACTTGGTAGGCTTCTTCGGTGTCGTCGTTGATGAACTCGGTGATGCCGTGCACCAGTGCGTGGCTCAGACGCGCCTCGACCGTCACGGGCGCATCGGGCGTGCCACGCCAAGCGAGTTTGGCGCTGTCGTCCTTGGCGGCGCCTTTGGCGCTTTCGGCCACCTCAATCAAGCGCTCACCAGGGGTGAGGTGTTCCTCGCCGTCTTTGTACTTCGGTGTGCGGTTCAACACCACGTCTTCCACCCGCTCGCGCAGCGTGGGTTCTAAGTCGTCGTAGACGCCCACCATGCCGGCATTGACGATGCCCATGTCCATGCCTGCTTTGATCGCGTGGTACAGAAACACGGTGTGGATGGCTTCGCGCACCGGGTCGTTGCCACGAAAACTGAACGACACATTCGACACACCGCCACTCACCTTGGCGCCGGGCAAGTTGTGCTTGATCCAGCGCGTGGCTTCGATGAAGTCGACCGCATAGTTGTCGTGCTCTTCAATGCCGGTGGCAATGGCGAAGATGTTCGGGTCAAAAATGATGTCTTCGGGCGCAAAGCCCACCTCATTCACCAGCAGGCGATACGCACGTTCGCAAATTTCAATCTTGCGCGCGTAGGTGTCGGCTTGGCCTTTTTCATCAAACGCCATCACCACGGCCGCCGCGCCATAGCGCTTGACCAGTTTGGCTTGGTGCAAGAAAGCGTCCACGCCTTCTTTCATGCTGATCGAGTTGACGATCCCCTTGCCCTGAATACAGCGCAAACCCGCCTCAATGACCGACCACTTGCTCGAATCCACCATCACCGGCACGCGGGCGATGTCGGGCTCACCAGCCATCAGATTCAAAAACCGCACCATCGCAGCCTGGCTGTC
>CANFJA010000135.1 GCA_947447235.1 Comamonadaceae bacterium | reverse complement strand
TTTTCCACGGTCGGCGTTCTTCTGATGAGAACCTCTTAGGTGGGATGTGCTTCTGATCGAAGCCTCTGCCGCGGAACCACTGTGCGCTGCAGAGCCTGCCATTATAAGCAAAATCAAGCACTTGGCGCAACTTTGGCCCATCCGCTCTTGTGGTGCCGGGTTACCATGCCCGCTTATGTTCAGTTACCGCCACGCTTTTCACGCCGGAAACCATGCCGACGTCCTCAAACACCTGATCTTGATCGCCACTTTGCGCCACTTGATGCACAAGGACGCAGGCATTCAGTTGGTTGACACCCACGCAGGGGCAGGCTTGTATCGCCTTGACGGGGACTACGCGGAAAAAAGTGGCGAATCTGCCGATGGGGTGCTCAAGCTCAAGGGCTTGCCTGCCGAGCAGCAGGTCGAAGCCTTGAAAGACTACCTCAGCATCGTGGCCAGCTTCAACGACAAAGGAAGTTCACGGGTCTACCCGGGCTCGCCCTTCATCATGCAGCGCCTGATGCGACATGAAGCGCGCGATCGCCTCAAACTGTTTGAACTGCACCCCACCGACCACAAATCTCTGACGGGCAATATCCAGCAACTCGAAGCTGGTCGTGCCATCAACGTGGCACGACAAGATGGGTTTGAGGCCTTGAAAGCCCTGCTGCCACCCCCCGTGTCCGCCAGTGGTTCGCGCCGATCGATGGTATTGATCGACCCCAGTTACGAACTCAAAACCGACTACTTTCGCGTGGTGGAGTGCATCCAAGACGGCCTGAAGCGCTTTGCCACGGGCACCTATTTGGTGTGGTATCCCATCATTCCTCGGCCTGAGGCCCACGACTTGCCGCGCAAACTCAAAGCCCTGTGCAGCCCACTGAAAAAGCCTTGGCTGCATGCCACTCTGGCGATTGGCCGCGCCACGGGCAAAGACGATGCGGGCCTGAGCGCCAGCGGCATGTTTTTGATCAACCCGCCCTACACCTTAAAGCCACAGCTCAACGAAGCCTTGCCCTTGCTCGAAAAGGCCTTGGGCCGTGGCCCAGGTCAAGGCTGGACGGTTGAATCGGGCGGCTGAGTCCCTTGAGGAAAACCACTAGCCACGCGGCCTAATTAGCCGACCAATCGGTCGGCTAATTACTTATACTGCCACCCAACGCCCATGTGAGAGGCGCAGGAGTGGTTCATGTACACCCAATCTTTCAACGTTCCCGACAAGGGAGACAACACACCAGCCGCAGGCTTGAAGGCTGTCGCCACGCCCTTGAGCGCCAACGATGCAGCATTGCAAGCCGCATTCGATGTGCGCATTGACGCCGATGGCCGCATCGAGCCCCAAGACTGGATGCCAGAGGCCTACCGCAAAACCCTGGTGCGGCAAATCAGCCAGCATGCGCACAGCGAAATTGTGGGCATGCTGCCCGAGGGCAACTGGATCAGCCGCGCACCCAGTTTGAAGCGCAAAGCGATTTTGATTGCCAAGGTGCAAGACGAAGGCGGGCACGGTCTGTACCTTTACAGCGCCGCCGAAACCCTGGGCACCAGCCGCGACCAAATGTTTGAGGCCCTGCACAGTGGGCGTGCCAAGTACAGCTCGATCTTCAACTACCCCACCCTCACCTGGGCCGATGTGGGGGTGATTGGCTGGCTGGTCGACGGTGCCGCGATCATGAACCAGATCCCGCTTTGCCGCTGCTCGTATGGCCCTTACGCCCGCGCCATGGTGCGGGTGTGCAAGGAAGAGTCGTTCCACCAACGCCAAGGCTACGAGGCCTTGCTGGTGATGATGACCGGCACCCCTGAACAACGCGCCATGGTGCAAGACGCAGTGAACCGCTGGTGGTGGAAATGCTTGGCCATGTTTGGCCCGCCCGACGCCGACAGCCCCAACAGCGCGCAGGGCATGCGCTGGGGCATCAAGCGCATCAGCAACGACGACTTGCGTCAAAAGTTCGTCGACGCCACCGTGCCCCAAGCCAAGGTCTTGGGCGTGACCCTGCCCGACCCTGACTTGAAGTGGAACGAAGAACGCCAGCAGCACGACTATGGTGCCATCGATTGGGACGAGTTTTGGGCCACCGTGAACGGCAATGGCCCGTGCAACAAAGAACGCTTGGGCACCCGTGTGAAAGCCTGGAACGAGGGCCAATGGGTGCGCGACGCCGCCCTGGCCCACGCCCGCAAACAACAAGCCAAACACCTGAAGGAGGCGGCATGAGCACCTCCCCCAACACCAAAGCATTGAGCGAGTGGCCGCTGTGGGAAGTGTTCATTCGCAGCAAGCAAGGCCTGGAGCACAAACACTGCGGCAGCCTGCATGCCAGCGATGCGCAACACGCCCTGCAAATGGCACGCGACGTCTACACCCGCCGCCAAGAAGGGGTGAGCATTTGGGTGGTGCCCTCCCACACCATCACCGCCAGCGCGCCCGACGACAAGGCCGAATTGTTTGACCCAGCGGGCGACAAAATTTACCGCCACCCCACCTTCTACGACATCCCTGACGAAGTGGGGCACATGTGATGGACGCAGCCACGCCTGCGCACATCGATTACCTGTTGCACCTGGCCGACAACGCCTTGGTGCTGGGTCAACGCAATGCCGAATGGTGCGGGCATGGCCCCGCGCTGGAAGAGGACATTGCCATGTCCAACATCAGCCTCGACTTGATTGGTCAGGCGCGACTGCTGTACCAACACGTGGCAACGCTCAAGAACGACGGCAGCACCGAAGACCGTTTGGCCTACTTCCGAGATGCCGCCGAGTTTCGCAACTACACCCTGCTGGAGCTGCCCCACACCCAAGCCTTGGTGGGCTATGCGTTGGACAACCGCGATTACGCCGTGACGGTCGTTCGTAACTTTTTATTCAGCGCCTTGATGGCCTTGGTGTGGGAGCAGCTGCAACAGTCCTCTGACGCACAACTGGCAGCCATTGCTGCCAAGTCGCTCAAAGAGGTGCGCTACCACCTGCGCCATTCACACGATTGGCTGCTGCGGTTCGGCGACGGCACCGAAGAGTCTCACCAGCGCGCCCAAGCAGCGCTGGAGCACCTGATGCCTTACACACAAGAATTCTGGACGGCCTCTGGGTTTGAAACACAGTCCGCACAGCAGGGTGTAAGCATCGATGTGAACCGTGTGAAAAGCGATTGGGAAACCTTGTTGTACAACACCTTGGCTGAAGCCACGCTGCAAGTCCCCAGCAGCACAGGCTTTGTCACCACCGGCAAACTGGGCGTGCATTCCGAGCATCTGACGTATGTGCTGGGCGAGATGCAAAGCTTGGCACGCGCGCATCCCGAAGGCGTGTGGTGAGCCAATCCACATTCGCCCAAGCGGTCCTCACCCCAGAAGAGGTGTGGGCCGCCCTGGACGTGTTGTGCGACCCTGAAATTCCAGTGGTCACGCTCAGGGAGATGGGCATCTTGCGCGAGGTGCATGTGCGCCAAGGCAGGGTCGAAGTGGTGATCACCCCCACCTACAGCGGCTGCCCGGCGATGGGGCAAATTCACGATGACATCCTCAGCACCCTGCGCGCTTTGGGCACTCAGGCACAGGTCACCACCCAACTGGCACCGGCGTGGACCACCGATTGGATGACGTCCCAGGCACGCGATAAGCTCCGCGCCTACGGCATCGCGCCCCCTGCGCCATGTGGCCGCCCTGACCCGGCCCGTCTGGGGCAAAGCTCTGTCGTGATGCAGTTTGCACACCAAGCGGTGGCGCGCGAAGTCGTGCCATGCCCGCGCTGCGGCTCTGACGACACCACCGAAACCTCTCACTTTGGCTCCACCGCCTGCAAATCACTTCACAAGTGCTTGGCATGCCTCGAGCCGTTTGATTACTTCAAACCCTACTGACCCTTTCGATAGGCCCGCCATGTCTGCAGCCCCTCCCTTTCATGACCTTCAGGTTTCACGCATAGACGCAGAAGCGGCTGGGTCTGTGGTTCTGACGTTTCATATTCCTGAATCTTTACGCCCCAGCTTTGCGTTTCAACCCGGGCAATTTCTCACCCTGCGCGCCACCCTCGAGGGACAAGATGTGCGGCGCAGTTATTCCATTTGCTCGTCGCCACGCCGCTTGCGTCAAGGCGGCGAACTGCAAGTGGGCATTCGACCGATTGAAGGCGGCGTCTTTTCAAATTGGGCCGCTCAGCAATTGAAGGTCGGCCACACCCTGCGCGTGATGCCGCCAGAGGGCCGCTTTGTGGTGCAACGCCCGCGTGCGTTGCACCGCGTGGGTTTTGCCGCGGGCTCAGGCATCACGCCCATTTTGTCGATCATGACCAGCACGCTAGAAGAACAACCCGAATCCAAATTCACCTTGGTGTACGGCAACCGGCGTATGGCGAGCGTGATGTTCAACGAAGCGCTGCAAGATTTGAAGGACCGATTTGCCAGTCGCTTGACCTTGATACACATCTTGTCGCGTCAAGCCCAGGAAGTTCCACTGCTAGAAGGTCGCATCGACGGCGACAAAGTGCGCGCCATCATCGCGGCCTTGCTGCCCGTCAAAAGCATGGATGAAGTGTTCATCTGCGGTCCAGAAGCCATGATTGAGTCCACCCAAGCGGCCTTGCGCCAAGCGGGTGTGCCTGAAAACCGGGTGCATACCGAACGCTTCACCAGCAGCAGCCCCACCGCGCTGCGCCAAGCGATGCGTGCCACATCAGACACCCCGTCATCCGCAATTCAGTTGCGCATCATCCTAGACGGCAAGCCCTATGACATGCGCATGGGGCCTGACGAGCATGTGCTCGATGTGGCGCTCACCCATGGGCTCGATTTGCCTTACTCGTGCAAAGGCGGCGTGTGCTGTACGTGTCGCGCCAAAGTGATGCAAGGCCAAGTAGCCATGAGCAAAAACTTCACGCTCGAGCCATGGGAGATGGAACAAGGGTTTGTGTTGAGCTGCCAATCTCGCCCCATCACCCCTGAGCTGGTGGTG
>CANFJA010000134.1 GCA_947447235.1 Comamonadaceae bacterium | reverse complement strand
TAAATCGCTTTGGGCGTGACTTTTTGCTGCTGCATGGTGCGCACCAACAAGGCGTACTCGTTGTAGTAGTTGGCCGGAATCACGATGTCAGGGTTGACCTGCTTCATGCGCAACACGATGTTGTTGAAGTCGCGCGTGGGGTTGGCGTGCTTGACGATTTCTTTCACGTCGTAGCCATAACCGGGCAGCTCGCGTGCCAGCAAGTTGGCGGTGCCGGTGCCAAACAAAGACTCTTCGTGGATGATCATCACGGTGCGTGCAGGCTTGCCCGCTGCGGTGTTGAGCACGTGCAAATTGGCCACAGCCACTTCGGCGCACTTTTTGTAGCCAGGGCCAAAACGGAAGGTGTTTTTCAAACCGCGTTCGACAATTTGGTCGGCCACGCCAACGTCCACCACGTGGGGCAGGTTGTACTTGGCAGCGGCTTGGGTGGTGGCCAAGCAAATGGCGGAAGCGAATGCACCGACGATGGCGCTGACACCGGCTTCGTTCATTTTTTCAACTTCGGCTGCACCCGCTTGTGGGGTGGACTGTGCGTCACCCAACAGGGCTTCGATCTTGGCGCCGCCCAGCGACTTGATGCCACCGGCTTTGTTGATGTCTTCAATGGCCATCATCACGCCTTCGCGGCATTGCTGGCCCGAGTAGGCCAGCGCACCGGTGACAGGGTGCAACACACCCACTTTCACGGTCTTGGGCTGCGCCCCACCCACCAATGGAAATGCCATAGCCGAAGCTGCGGCTGCCGATTGACCCATAAACTGACGACGTGAAGTCATGCTGTGCTCCTTTGAAAAATCAATGAAAGTTGGCCGATAACTCTTTGCTGACCCAGACCTTGGCATCGATGCTGCCCACCCGAGACAACTGCATTTGGTATTCGTAACGGTCCGGTCGGTACAGCCCGTGTAACCACTGGATGGGCTTGTCGTCGGTGTCATAAATCAAGCGGTTGACCGCCAGCAGCGCCGAACCTACGGCGATGTCCAAATGTTGGGCCATGCTGGCGTCGGCCAGCTTGGCAGAAATGCTTTGTTGGGCTCGCCCCACCTTGACGCCCGTCTCTTCGAGCAGCATGAGGATGGGTTTTTGGGCCAACTCTTTGCGGCCAAAACCACTGGCAATGCGCTCGGGCACCCAGGTGGTGATGTGCGACAGCGGGCCTTCTTTGGTGTGGCGCACGCGCTGGGCTTTTTGCACCAGTTCGCCTTCGGGCAATTGCAAGGCCATGGCCACCTCGTGGGGTGCGGGCAGGCGTTGCACCGACAACACCTTGACGGTGGTTCGCAAACCCATGCTGACCAAGTTTTCGAGCAAACCGGTCAAACGCGCCTGTTGTGTTTTGTGGGCTTTGTGGGTGGCAGCATCCACCTGGGGCCCACTGCGTTGCACCAAGGAACGGGTGCCACGACCGGGCTCGCGGCTGATCAGCCCTTCTTGGGCCAACTGCGCCAAGGCGCGTCGCACGGTGACGCGGGCCACCGAGAACTGCTGCATCAGCGCCAACTCGCCGGGCACCCCATGCGCAAATTGGCCTTCGTGCAATTGCTCACGCAGCACCAGGTACACCTGGTGGTATTTGGGCAAGGGCATGACGGCATTCATGGTTCCCGATGGTGAATCAGTTCTATTGACCTGTCAATAGAACATTTATGCAGAACAATCACCCACGCGACCATGCATGCAAAAGAATTCATTTTTTTCTGTCAGGGAACTGTGGTTTTGCCATGGCAAGATTTCTGTATGAAGCTGCTACACAAACTCAATGTCATCGGGGCGCTGTATGCAGCGTTTCATTTCTTCATTCAGCACAACAAAGGCCGCACGGTTCGCCAAAAGGTCTTTGCACTGCTGCACCCCACACCCACCTCGGGCCCCTTGCACCACTACATCGACCACCTGATCATCTTGTCGGTGCTGGTGTCGGTGCTCAGTATTATTTTTGAAACCATCGCCGAAGTACACGCGGTGTTCAGTGGCGAGTTCAAGCTGCTTGAAGTCATCACCGTCAGCATCTTCACCATCGAATACCTAGGACGGGTTTACAGCTGTTGCGAGTTACCGCAATATGCACACCCCATCAAGGGTCGGTTGCGTTACATGATGACTGTCAGCGCCCTGATCGACTTGCTGGCGATATCACCGTTCTTTCTGGACATGGTGCTGGATAAAAACTTTGACCTGCGTTTCTTGCGGGTGTTTCGTTTGTCACGGCTGCTCAAGCTCACCCGCTACACCGGCACGCTCAACACCTTGTTCAAAGCGGTACAGCGTGAACACCGGGTGTTGCTGGCTTCGGCTTTCATGATGCTGCTGCTGGTGATCTTGACCGCGAGCTTGGGCTTCGAGTTAGAACACGATGCCCAGCCCGACAAGTTTGAAAGCATCCCCGCCTCGATGTACTGGGCGGTGATCACCCTGGCCAGTGTGGGCTACGGCGATATCTCGCCAATCACCCCTTTGGGCCGCGCCATGACGGTGGTGATCAGCCTCATTGGCATTGGCATCTTTGCCATTCCTGCCGGTTTGATGGCTTCGGCCTTCACCGACCAATTGCGCATTGACCGCGAAACCTTTGAAAACGAATTTCGCAAAGCCATTGCCGATGGCCGCTACTCCACCGAAGACCGCCATGTGATGGACGCCGAAGCCGAGCGCCTGCACCTGACACCGCAAGACGTCAACCGCATCATCGAACGGGTGCGACAAGAAATGCGCAGTGTGGGCCATGATGTGACCGAAGGCCTAGACCCAGAGGTGATGATGGAGCGCTACCGGCAACAAATCAGCGCCTTGCGCAGCATGGCGCACGGCAAGAGTGCCGATCAAATCGACGCGCTGTTGCGCAGCGAAACCAAGTCAACCGCTGCGGAGCGCGCGATTTGGAACACATTGCGAGAGAAATAATTCATATCAAGGTCAGCGCCTCTTGCGCCGCCACACGCCCTTCGTCGGTGGGAATGACCCACACCTCGATGTCGCTGCCTTCGGCATGGATGGCGCGCACCGCATCTCCTGTGGCGGCTTGGTTGCGCGCCGCATCCACCGACACACCCAGGTAGCCCAAAGATTCGCAGACTTGTTGACGCAACACCCTGTCATGCTCGCCAATGCCACCGGTGAAGGCCAACACATCCAGCCCACCCACACAGGCGGTCAAAGCGCCCACCTCGCGCACCACGCGGTGGGTGAACAAGTCAATCGCCAACTGTGCCGAGGGCGAGCCCGAGGCACGCAAGGTGCGCATGTCGGCGCTCTCGCCTGACACACCGAGCAAGCCGCTTTGTTTGTAGAGCAGTTTTTGGATGGCATCGTGTCCCCAACCCTGCTCCATCAAATACAGCAACACACCCGGGTCTAAGGCACCGCTGCGCGAGCCCATCATCAAACCGTCCAAAGCCGAAAAACCCATGGTGGTGGCGCGGCTCTGGTGCGCGGTGGTGGCGCACAGGCTGGCGCCATTGCCCAAGTGGGCCATGACAGTACGGCCAGCAGAACGCGGTGAGACATCACGCAACACCTGGCTGACAAACTGGTACGACAGCCCATGAAAACCAAATCGACGCACACCGCTGGCCGTGAGCTGACGGTCAATCGCAAAGGTGGTTTCCAGGAGCGACAGCGTGCGATGAAACGCCGTGTCAAAGCAAGCCACTTGCGCCACCTGGGCGAACGATTCGGCGAACGCACGGATGCCCGCCAAGTTGTGCGGTTGGTGCAGCGGCGCCAAGCTGTTGAGGGTGGCGAGTTGTGTCAACACCTCGGGCGTGACACGCACAGAGGATTGATAGAGCGCGCCACCATGCACCACCCGGTGGGCCACAGCTTGCAAAGTCACGTGCGCAAATTGGGTCGCCAGCAATTGCTTGAGGGTGGCAAGGGCGGCATCAAAGGGCTCAGCGCCGGCGGTCACTTGAACGCTTTCGCAGGTTTTGGCCTGGTCTTGCATGCACCATGTGATGCGCGGCTGGCCTGCGGGCTCCAAGCCTTCGATGCAACCGGCCATCTCGGCTTCAGCCACTGCCGAGGCACGCACCGGATAGAGCGCGAACTTCAGGCTCGATGAGCCCGCGTTGACGGCCAGAATGCTCATGCGTTGTGTGTGCGGTTGTGATGCGCAATCAACTTGGCCAACAAGGCCGAGGCACTGCGTGTGGTGGCGCTGTCGGCACGGCTGGTCAACGCAATCGGCACGCGCGCACCCAAGACCACACCCGAACCCGACGCGCCCGCCAAGTACTCGAGCTGCTTGGCCATCATATTGCCCGACTCTAGGTCGGGCGCCACCAAAATGTCGGCTTGACCAGCAACGGGCGAGACGATGTGTTTGATCTCGGCCGCATGGGTTGACACCGCGTTGTCAAACGCCAAGGGGCCATCGAGCACGCCACCCTTGATTTGTCCGCGCTCGGCCATCTTGCACAAGGCCGCCGCATCAATGGTCGAAGGCATGCTGGCATTGACGGTTTCTACCGCCGCCAAGATCGCCACCTTGGGTTCGGCCACGCCCATGATGTGGGCAAACAAAATCGCGTTTTGAACAATGTCTGCTTTCTCAGCCAGATTGGGCGAAATATTGAGTGCTGCATCGGTGATGTACAACGGCTTGGGATACATCGGCGCTTCAAAGCGAAACACATGCGACATGCGTCGCCCCGTGCGCAAACCGGGTTGCATGACCACCGCATGGATCAACTCATCGGTGTGCAAACTGCCTTTCATCAAGGCTTCGAGTTTTTTATCGGCCGCCATTTGAGCCGCCATGTCGGCCGCTGCATGGCTATGGGGCACGTCAATGACGGTCGCGCCAGAGATGTCAATGCCGGCCTCTTTGGCCACCGCACGCAACTTGTGCTCAGGCGCAATCAAGACCGCTCGAATCAAACCGGCATGGTGGGCGTCCATGGCGCCTTGCAAGGAGTCGGCATCACAGGGGTGCACCAC
>CANFJA010000133.1 GCA_947447235.1 Comamonadaceae bacterium | reverse complement strand
GGCCATGGTTCGATCACCTCGATTTACACCGTGTTGGCCGAGGGCGACGATGCCTCTGACCCGATCGTGGACATTGCCCGCGCCTCGCTCGATGGCCAGGTCATGTTGTCGCGTCGCTTGGCCGATCAGGCGCATTACCCTGCGATTGACCTCAATGGCTCGATTTCTCGCGTGATGCAAATCTTGGTGAATCCCGATGACATGCGCCAAGCTAATAAGTTTCGTCGCCTGTGGTCGGTCTACCAACAAAATGCCGACCTGGTGCAAGTGGGTGCCTATGAGGCAGGCACCAACTCGGAGTTGGACGAGGCGATTCGTTTGCGTGACGCGATGGTGAATTTTTTGCGCCAAGACATGCATGTGGGCGAAGACTATGACGTCACCCGCGAACAATTGCGTCAATTGCTGTCATGAAGCCCCGTGCCGCTTGGCCGGTGCTGGCCAAAAAAGCCAAAGAAAAATGTGACGAGGCGCATGCCAACGTCACCAAAGCCCGTCAACGTGTCACGCACCTGCAGCAAAGCCGTCAGCGCATGGCCATGTTGTACGAGGACTATGTGCGCCGCTCTCAAGAGGCCGAGCGGCAGGTGCACAGCATGGCACAGACCTTGAACTTTCGGGGTTTCATGCAGCAACTGCAATCGCTCATTGCGCGTGTGGACGAGGACTTGTTGCACGCCCAGCAACATCTGGTGAACACGCAACATGCGTTGCGTGCGGCAGAGCAAAAGCGCATTCAAATGGAAACCTTGATGGAGCAAGACCTCAAAGCCGTGCGCGAGTACGCCAGAAAGCGCGAGCAGCGCGAAATGGACGAAGCCGGCGTGATGCTCTACAACTTAAAGTCCTGAACCCATCCCGCTTGCAACCAGTGACAGTGGTGGTCTTTGAAGGGCCAGGGGATCAAGGTGGTGGGGGTGCCTGACGCAAACACCTGAGAGGTGAGGTGATCGCTCCAGACGTCTTTGGCGCCGACGTCTTGCAGCAGGGCTTGGGCTTGCTGGCTGTTGAGTTGGCCCGCATCGACCCCCGCACGTGTGAGGGGGGTGATGCGATGGGCCCATGCCATGTCTTGCGTGGGCCCAGAGTAGAGGTCGTGCACACTGCCCCAACTGCGACCTTGTAATTGTTGTTTCAACGCCATGATTTCTTGTTCGGCTTGTACCTCATCGCGCACCCGGTAGCGGTGTTGACCCAGCAGGTTGTCAAACCACAGGCAAGCGTGGGGGTGGCGTTGTAACAATTCAGGCAACGACGCCAAGGCGTCTTGCCGGTGCACTTGCAGCGCAATGCCTTGAGCGCGCAAGGCCTGACCATGGCGCCAACTGAACAAAGGTGCGGCCAAAGGATCGATGTCGTAGGCGTCGATGCGCTCAAAGCGGGCCAACCAACTGGGCGGCATCATCCAACCGGCGCTGGCACCAATGAGGACCAACTCTTTGGCGTTGGGCTCCACATGCTGCAAAAAACGCTCAATTTCTGACATGGTGGCCAACCACTGGCGTCTTGCCGAGTAGGCATGCACATGCCAGTTCAGGCCACCTGTCCCGCCGGCATGCCAAAAGTCACGCACCAGACCCAACAACTTCTTCATTCAATCACTATACCGCCGCGCCAAATGGTGTCAGCTGGTTGGCACAACCATTGCAATACCTTCTGCAAGGACACGCGAAGTGTCAAAAAACCGTCATGTCTTGAAGGAAAACGCCATGCAAAGTTTCAATTGGACCCAGTTCATCGCCAGCACGCTCAGTGTGATGCTGCTGTTGCTGGGTGCGTGGTGGTGGGTCAAGCGCAGCAAGAATTTGGGCGTGACGGGTCAATCCGAACGCCGTATTCAAGTGCTGGAGGCTTTGCCCTTGAGCCTGAAACACAAGATGGTGTTGATTCAAGTGGACGACCAAATGGTGTTGGCCAGCGTCAGCCCCGGTGAGGTGAAAACCTTGCACACCTGGGCGCAGGGAGCCGACCATGTGGCATAAGCCCATCATCCGAAAAATTTTGTACGTGGTCTTGGCCGTGTTGCTCTTGGCCATGGTGGCCTTGCCCACCCTGGTGCATGCGCAAGGCATTCCCTTGGTCAGCGTGAGCGGCGGCAAAGCCGGTCAGCAATACAGCATGAGCCTGCAGTTGCTGGGCTTGATGACCACGCTCACGCTGTTGCCCTCGATGCTGTTGATGATGACCTCGTTTGTGCGCATCATCATCGTGTTGTCCATCTTGCGCCAAGCACTGGGCACGGCACAAACACCCCCCAACACCGTGCTGGTGGGTTTGGCTTTGTTTTTGACCTTCTTCATCATGTCGCCTGTGTTTGAGCAGGTCTACAAAGAAGCCATTGGCCCCTACATGAACAGCAACCTCGACTTTGACAAAGCCTTGATCAAGGCCGAAGTGCCGGTGCGTGACTTCATGACCAAACAAACCCGTGAAGACGACATCGCCATGTTCATGCAAATTGCCAACCGTGGTGATTTGCAAAGCTCGGCCCAAGTGCCTTTCACCACCTTGATGCCCGCGTTCATCACCTCGGAGATCAAGAGCGCCTTCACGATTGGCTTTTTGATTTACATCCCCTTTGTGGTCATCGACTTGATTGTGGCCAGTGTGTTGATGTCGATGGGCATGATGATGTTGTCGCCCATGATCATCTCCATGCCGATCAAGCTGATGCTGTTTGTGCTGATCGATGGCTGGACGCTGTTGATGGCGTCGCTGGCCAATAGTTTTGTGTTTTAAGGAAATACCATGGATACCGCAGCCGTTGTAGATTTGGCCCGCCAGGCCTTGTGGATGACCATGATCATCTCAGGCCCCTTGTTGGCCGTGGGCTTGATCGTGGGTTTGGTGGTGGGTATTTTTCAAGCCGCGACGTCGATCAACGAGCAGACTTTGAGCTTTATCCCCAAAATTTTGGCCGTGGGCTTGACCATGTCCATCGCTGGCGGTTGGATGATCAACACCATGGTGGACTACACCAAGGGCATCTTCACCCGCATTCCCAGTTTGTTCATGTGACGCATCATGAATCTGGCGCTGATCGACATCCTCGATAAGTTTTTGGTCGTCATTTGGCCGATGCTGCGCCTGTCTGCGTTTTTGGCATTCACCTCTATTTTTTCGATCCGCGCAGTCAATATGCGCATTCGCATTTTGTTGGCCTTCTCCATGGCATTTGTGGTGACCCAACAAATTGACATTCCTCGCATCGACCCGATCACCGCCGACGGTCTGATGGAGATCTCACGCCAAATTTTGATTGGCCTGACCATGGGATTGGTGTTTCAAGTGGCCTCTGCGTCCTTGGTGGTGGCCGGGCAGGCCGTCTCAGCTTCCATGGGTTTGACCATTGCCAACATGATCGACCCCAACATGGGCAACGTGCCGGTGTTGTCGGCCTTTTTCAACATCATGGGCACCTTGATATTTTTGGGCATGGGGGGGCACTTGATTGTGTTCGGGCTGGTGTTGGAGTCTTTCAAGTTGATTCCAATTGGCCAAGAGTTTTTCAGCCAAGACATGCTGGGCAAGATGATCAACTGGAGCGCCATGATGTTTTTGGGTGCTTTGCTGATTGCACTGCCGGTGATGATGACCTTGTTGTTCATCAACATTGGTTTGGGGTTTGTGGCGCGTGCCGCACCGAGTTTGAACATTTTTACCGTGGGTTTTCCCGCGCTGATCTTGATGGGTTTTGTGATTCTCATCATGTCCATGGGCAACAACGTGTCGCGTATCCATTGGATCTGGACGCAGTCGTTTCTGATGCTTCGTTCCTACTTAGGAGAATGACATGGCAGAAGAAAGCGGACAAGACAAAACCGAAGAACCCACCGCGCAGCGGATGAGCAAGGCCCGTGAAGACGGGCAAATTGCGCGTTCGCAAGAACTACCGCCTGCAGCCATGATGGTGGTGGCGACTTTGTTTTTCACCATGATGGGCCATTACCTGTTCAACAGCATGGGCAGCTTGTTCAAAAGCCAGTTGTCGTTTGATCGACGCATCACCGACAAGGCCGAGTTGTTGCCAGCGATTTTTGGCAACGCCATGGTGGACGGGTTTTTGATCGTGCTGCCTTTGATGGCGGTGCTGTATGTGATTGCCGTGTTGTCGACCACGTTGGCTGGCGGCTTTATCTTTTCCCCGCATTTGGCATTGCCTAAATTCAGCAAGCTCAACCCCATGAACGGGCTGGCGCGCATGTTTGGCATGGACGCACTCATCAACCTGGGCAAAGCCTTGGCCAAGTTTTTGGTGGTCGGGGCTATTTTGTTGATCTCGGTGATGAACAACCTCAACGACTTGACCAATATCTCGCAGATGGATTTGGGCGCAGCGGTCAAGGTGTCGGGCACCATCATCGTGGATGCTTGTTTTTGGTTGAGCTTGGGGCTGGTGTTGGTGGCCTTGGTGGATGTGCCGCTGCAACGGCATCAGCTCAACAAGAAACTGAAGATGACCAAGCAAGAGGTGCGCGATGAGATGAAGAACTCAGAGGGTAGCCCCGAGGTAAAAGGTCAAATCCGTCGCCGCCAACGTGAGATCTTGGAAAACAAAATGATGGGCAAGGTCAAAGATGCCGACGTGGTGATCACCAACCCAACCCACTTTGCGGTGGCGCTGTCGTATGACCCCACCGGTGACGGCGCACCTCTTTTGGTCGCCAAGGGTGAAGATGGTTTGGCGGCGCGCATTCGAGAAGAAGCACAAGCCAATGGCGTGTATTTGTTTGAGGCGCCTTTGTTAGCCCGCGCCTTATACTTCACGACGAAGTTGGACCACCCCATTCCAGAGGCTCTCTACCACGCTGTGGCTCAGGTGATTGCCTATGTGTTCAGTCTGAACCAGTCATATGGCCGAGGACATGATGTGGTCAAGCCCACGCCGTCCATCCCCGATGAGATGAAGTTCGATGCCAACGGCGTCTTGATGACCTCTTAAGAGCCAAGAAGTTGCCCGTATGACCGACATGTACCAAACGCCTGGCGACAGGCTGCGTTTTGAAATCCTTCTCAAGTCCTTGACGGAGGGAAGTCTCAATT